>NZ_JAFNNA010000030.1:0-1275 GCF_026536965.1 Gilliamella sp. B2911
AACGGTACATTATCAACTCGTTACGGATTTCCTAATCGTAGTACTTTTAATGCCAGTAATGTGACTTATTACGTTAATCCTAAGGTTGAGCCTGTGGTTTGTTTTGTCAGACCAGGTAGTTTGTCCTCGTGGCTTGGAAATTCGCCTTCAATGTGGGACCGTTCTAATGGTTTTTTCACTCAAGAAACAGACCCGTCACGTTACGGTCAAAACTTTCCTACAACTGGCGGTAATGGATTGTACTTTGATTTACTCATTAATGGTGTAAGTCAGCCATTGTCTTGGTCTCCTGTTTCTCTGGGTGGTATCACAGTCACAATGTCTAATCCTACTGCTACAAGCGTTCGCGTTACTTTAACTGGTCCTTACGCTACCCCATCCCAGCATAGTTCATCCAATTCTGGTCCTATTTCTAAACCTACTTTGCCTCAGACCTTCGAGTTGGTCGGTCGTGATACTAATGGTACTCCTGTCGTCAAATATGGTTTTACTTTGAAGACGTGGTTCGTCCACCGTGGTTCTAAGAAAGATACTCATTATAATACTTCATCTTGGTGTGATCGCATTGGTTATCGAATGTCTGGCGTAAGGGATTTAACCAATGCAGTTCGTACAGATGTAGTCGTACCTAGCGCCACCCCTTCCTCGCCGGGTAATTATTATATGCGTCATATTGGTGCTGGATTTGTCCCAGAGTGGGGTAGCATGGACCATTATTCAGACATTGACTTCAAAAACCTAGATTTGGTTTGGACTAATGACCTGAATGGTAGTGGCTATTTTGTCGTGTCCGTTAGGGGCGGTGGTGTTTTTTCCTACTCCAACTCCACCATCACCAACCACGGACTCTGCTCCCATCCTTAGTTTTTATTTCTTCGTCCATAATCTTTAGGGTGGGGGTGGGAGTGATAAAAAATAGTATTAAGCAATTAAAAGTAAGCTTCGAGTCAACGTCGTTTAGCCATAAAAAAGCGATTTTGTGGCTAAGCGACGCTTCAATTACCCGCCTAGGCGGGTTTATTTTTGAGGTTTTTTAGCAAAAAAAGTTGAGGAACGGGGTTTTTGGGGTGTTAAATTTCATTTAAAAATTATTAAATGATCCAAATCACTGAATTTCTAATTCTAAAGATTTGTAATCGCGATATATTTAATTAAAACAGTAGTTAATAAATTATAAATTAGATCTTCTCTAGATCCTATTTACAAAAGTTAACATAAATGAGCGAAAAAAAGTGTTGCATCGTGTTTTTCCAATCACTATACTTTTTACACGGT
>NZ_JAFNNA010000031.1:0-675 GCF_026536965.1 Gilliamella sp. B2911
TGGAAACAACCATTATCTGTCCTCTTTCTAAGTTAAAATCTAAAAGTGCATATGGTTCTACAAAACCTAAAAGAGAAAACTCCCTATCCCTGTTATCCGGAGGAAATTCGTAATAGACAACTTTTTTATTATATACGTATACAACTGTATTAGAAAGATGTTGAGCTATTCCAAAGTCAGGATTCTCATCAGAAAATTCTACTTTTTTGACATCAATATTTTGTTCCTGCATTAATGTAATATAAAGTCCACTAATACTGCCACTGATTAACCAAACTTCATCCCATTTAAAATTGGTATAATCAGAGAGTTTTATGGTTTGAGGGTGATTTTCTTCTATATCTTTTAATGCTTTTTCTAAAGGTCTTTCACTGTTGCAACTGGTTAATGTTACTATTGATATGAATGTTATCACTAATAGTATTATTATTTTATTCATTTCTAATTTCTTAATATTTTTTTGCTTTAGGTATGGCCATAAACCAGACTATGTCTTCTTGTTTAACCTCTAAATTGTTTAAAACAATTTGTTAGCAGTTTATTTCAGTTTTTTATCCATATTTTCATAGATCTTAATTGGCTTAATGGGGATTAATGTTTTGCCTTTTACTTCAAACTCAGAATTATTACTGGAAACAACCATTATCTGTCCTCTTTCTAAGTTAAAATCTAAAA
>NZ_JAFNNA010000032.1:0-556 GCF_026536965.1 Gilliamella sp. B2911
CTTCAAACCCCATTGAGTTACCGGTTGCAGGTCAAAGTTTTGCTGATATAGATATGATCTTTCCAACGAATGTCGATTTAATCGCTTTAAAAAAACTTATTGGTCCGCCCAATAATTATTGGTGGGATGATGACGGTGATGGTGAGATTAATGTTAATGGTTTTTTAGAGTTATCTCTCGTTGATGAAAGAAGTAGAACAGTATCACGTAATACAGTGTTAAGGCCTTGTAAAGCGCCTTATGAGGTTATATTAACTAGTACAAATGGTACATTAACAACGCGTTATGGTATTCCAAATAGTAGTGATTTCAATCCTAGTCGGGTCACTTATTTTGTCAAACCTAAGGGGCAGGAAATTTGTTTTGCCATTCCAAGTCTATCTTTCGAAGGCAATGGAGGTGTAAAAGCAGGTCCACCTGAAATTTTTGATCCATCTCGTGGTTTTTTGCCTCAGTCAACTGACTCATATGATAAGAACTTTCCGACTACAGCTGCTAACAACATGTACTTTGATTTAAGCATTGCAGGTAATAAACAAGCATTGTCTTGGTCTCC
>NZ_JAFNNA010000004.1:0-197478 GCF_026536965.1 Gilliamella sp. B2911
TTGATAGAATGGAACGACGCTTAAGAAATGAATTTAGACATGCCTTGGCGGTAAATTTAATTACACAAGAACAACATGACAACTACCTGCAAGAACTCAATGAATTAACCTATTATGTTTATGAAAAATATAAAGATAGCTTGGCTTTTTATGATGAGGATTGGATTAAAATTAATGACTATTATGAAAAAATTGTAGGATTAGATTTTATTCGTAGTAGGACAAAAGAGGGGTTAGAAGGTGACTGGCTTATAGAGATGTAAATAATGACAGCAGACAATATTAATCGACTTTTCGATCAAATACAGCAAGTTAATAATCAAGGGACTTCGAACTTTACACAAACCAATGCAACCCCAAAAAAAATTTGTTTATAATTCAGCCGTTAATATCACCAAAACTACCTAAGGAGTGCGGTATGCGAGACCAAAAAGAACGAGTGGAAACAATTGAAAGTACCATGAAAAATGAATTCAGACATGCTTTGGCGGTAAATTTAATTACACAAGAACAACATGACAACTATCTGCAGGAGCTTAATGAATTAACGTCTTATATTTATGAAAGATATAAAGATAGTTTTACTTTTCGTGCTGAAGATTGGCGTAAAATCAATAACTACTATGAAAAAATCGTAGGATTAGATTTTGTCAGGGATTATACAAAAGAAGATTTAGAGTTAATTTGGCTTATCGAGATGTGAATATGACAGCAGACAATATTAATCGGCTTTTCGAGCATAAATAGTCATATTAATAAAGTTGATGTTTTACATATTAGTGAAATTACAAACATGAATGATCATTTCCCCCTCAATTGGTAACATATTGAATTCGATTACCACTCCAAATTTATACGAAATGTTATTAATCGTTTTCTTGCTAATAACTGCACATAGCAAAGCGAAGGTCGCAGTCACGCAGTGAACAAGCGAGCATTTGGCGTGTTGACAACCCACTAAGTCCAATCCTTTAGAGCCACCGGAAAAGTACACATGGCGAGCCTTTCCACTTGGATGACTTTTAAAAATTGGTTATAATTCAGCCGGTAATATCACCAAAACTACTTAAGAAGTGCGGTATGCGAGACCAAAAAGAACGAGTAGAAACAATTGAAAGTACCATGAAAAACGAGTTTGAGTACGCATTAGAAATAAATTTAATTACACAAGAACAACATGACAACTATCTGCAGGAACTCAATGAATTAACATCTTATATTTATGAAAAATATAAAGATAGTTTAGCTTTTTACGATGAAGATTGGATTAAAATCAATGACTATTATGAAAAAATTGTAGCCTTAGATTTTGTTAGAGATTATATAAAAGAAGGGTTAGAAGACAGTTGGCTTATTGAGATGTAAATGATGAAATCCCCCTCAAGGAATACAGTATGCGAGACCAAAAAGAACGCGTTGAAACAATTGAAAGTACCATGAAAAATGAGTTTGAGTACGCATTAGAAGTAAATTTAATTACACAAGAACAACATGACAACTATCTGCAGGAGCTTAATGAATTAACGTCTTATATTTATGAAAGATATAAAGATAGTTTTACTTTTCGTGCTGAAGATTGGCGTAAAATCAATAACTACTATGAAAAAATTGTAGCCTCAGATTTTGTGCGTAATCGAACTAAAGAAAATTTAGAATATTCCTGGCTAATTGAGATGTAATAATGAAACTATCCCAAAAACCCTTATACTCAAGAGGCCTATCAAGCAAACGATTTATATTCAGATTGCCACAAAAAGGGGTTTTCAGAGACCCGATGGTTAACTGAGAGTGAAATACAAACTCATAATTTGCAGATAAAACCGGATGAAAAAATAACTTTTTTGAAAGTGATTTATATAAAGATAATGAGTATTATGAAAATATTAAGTTTTAAAAATAATAATTTAGCTTATATTAAGTTTAATTTAGCTAAATTTGGTGACGTTAAAGATGTTCAGAAGGCAGAGTTAAGCAAGGCATTGACTGAATCAGATAAGGTATTGGCATTAACCAAAAGTAAATATTTAACGGCTAAAAAACAGTATACAACAATATCAAGCAAAATGTTAAACCAGACATTAGATACTCCAGGAAAAAATTTAGCAGAAAAATCTATTATTGATCAGAAAATAACATCGCAAGGTATGGAGTTGGGAGATTAAACGATAAATTATCGTCACAATTACTTTATTGGAATTAGAAATTTTATAGAAATTAATAATTTCTATAAAAAATCAGTTCGCATAATGTTAATGCCGTTATGTTTAATTCGTAGGCTGTATAATGTTGGCCACCGCAGGTGGCTAACAGTCAAGAATTTAGCATAACGGCAGATTATGCGAACTAAAAAAAACTATGACATATATAAAACCCTACACAAAACCCAACGGCAAAGATTAAATATCTTGGTGTGTCATGTGTGTTATTGTTGTTATTTTTTTAGAACGATATAGCTTTGGATTGTACCAAAGATTTTTAGGGTCTCTATTTTTCATTTTTATATTTTCACAGAATTTATTTAGTGTAAGGTTGAACTATATATAATAGTTCAACCTTGAGTCATTTTGACACATTTTAGCCTTTATTTTATTTTTTTGTCAGAATGTATAATATCTTGTACCGCATCTTTTGCATAATTATCTAGTATGTACGTTGCTAGTTCTGTCCATGAAATGGATTTTCCTATTCTGTAACTTAAATCTACTGCTAATCTTTCAATTCTTAGTTTTCTTTCTGCGCTTATTGCTAGGCTAGTTCTCTTTGGTTTTTGCGTTGTCATTTTAACTCCTAAACGTCTTTTGGTTTATGCAGTATTGTATATTATTAAATATCAGAAGGATAATCAAAAAAATGGCATTAATATTATTAGAGAATTATGGCAAATAGCTTTTAAGGATATATTGTCTGTTATAAAAGGTGCAGATATGAATGTTTATGATGATAAACGTATACGAACATTATTAAATGATAGTTATTTTACTGTTACTAGAACAGGGAAAATCTCATATTCGAAGTCAAATAAAATTTATTCGTTTTATCGGTCGTTATTGAATGATGGTTATCAATTCGTTAAAAATTCCATGGATCGTAAAGCGTTTTGGCGTTACGAACAAGATTTTTTATCGATTGGATTAAGCAAGATGCAATTACAGAATCTACAACAACAGAAAAATAATGTAATTCCGATGTGCAGAGTTATAAATATTGATTTTAATTGTCAGCGTCCGAGTTGGTATGTAGAACCAACATCATTTTATGATGATCCAAAAAATTTAGAATTTTTAAAAGCTGTTTAACGCACTTCTCTTATAAATCTACATTGGTGCGCATAATGTAAAATGCGTTATGTTGAAGTCGCAGATTGTAAAATGTTGGCCGACAAAGTCGGCTAACAATCAAGAATTTAGCATAACGCCATTATGCGTACTAATACTAATTATGATATTGTTTCTTCCTTTTTGAATTATATTTCCAGCTTTTTGACATCTTATATACGTAGGATGGGTAATCATCCCAAGGGTTGGCTATATTACTTCCCCTTGACGGCCTAATTTTTAGTTTATACTGTTTATATTCAATCATGTGAATGCAATAGGCACTTTTTTCTTGTTTAGTGCTGAAATGTTTATGTGACTCACTATGAACATAAGTATAATATTCAATTTCACCTACACGCGTTTTACGTATACTACGTCTTGAAAATTGTTTTTTTAGTTTTAACATACTTTCTCCTAATTTATTAAATAGTTAGAAGAAAGCCTCCTTATAATAATTCATATATATACCTTATTAATTTTAGGGTTAGAGTTCGGATGTTCAGTGACACCCGAACTTTACCGTACTTTCCTACGGTAAATAAATTCAATTCAAGAGTAAACAGTAAAATTTATTGCTTATTTACATGATTAATTTATTTACTTTTATTTATTATATCTTTTACGGCATCATCCAGATAATTGTCAATTAAATAACTTACTATTTCTGACGGTTTTAGTATTTCTCCTGTTTTGTTGCCGATTTCTAATATTTTCCTTTTTATCTCCAATTTTCTATCTTCATTTATTCTTACTGTTGTGTCACCACGTTTATTACTCATTTTTACCTCTTTTGCTTTTTTAAAGAAGTTAATTATCTCATTAAAACATCATTTACATGACGCATGCATATTTACATTATGCGAAAAATATGTTTAATATATATGCATGATGTAAATACAAATGGTGTAAATATGTTTTATGACTGGTTATCAATAGAACAAGATTTCGGATATCAACTACCAATTATTGGTGATGTTGCATATCAACGTATCTTTATTGAAACTGGCGAAGCTAGTGCATTATCGCAACCTGCTTATAGACATATTGGTTCATTTTGTGATTCTGTGTTGATAAAAATTAGTGGCTCTGTGTTAAAAATGTCGGGAAATCCGTCACGGTGGGGGCGTATAGAAAATTTATTCGGATTAAGTACTATTGACAGTTGTGTAGATGTCTACAATAGAATACTGACTAATCTTAATCTTCCTCATTTTACGAAATGTTCTAAATTATTTTTTAGACAGCTAACTGATTCAAAAATAGAAAATTTTTCAAACGGCGCAATAATAAAAGAACTTCATATCACATCAAATAAAATTGTAGGGTTTGGTAATGTTAACGATTATTTAGCTGGTTTGTCTACGTTAAATTATCGATATAGTGTTCCTCGTTTGCATAGCAATGGACAATCTGTTGATTGGCTATCAAAACAAGGTAATGCTCACCTGATTTATCCAACCGTTTATAACAAATCTCACGAACTTGAACTACATAGTTTAACAAAAATAAAAAATAAATTTGGTGAAAACTCAAGTGAATTCAGATACTTAAGTAGTGTAATAGAATATTGTCAACAGAATGGCGTAGTACGATTTGAACAAAAACTAAAATCCCGATTTTTAAAACGAGAAAATTTGCATTACTGGGGATTATCAGACTATACACGATTAAATAAGTTACATGATGAATTTTTAAATTTAGATAAAAAACTGGCGGTTAATGCGATGGATTTTGAGACGATCAGTGAACAATTAATAAGGCATGGTGTTGTAGAAACAATGCGATCAGCAAATACGACAGCAATGTATGCAATTCAGTGGATGTGTGGTGGATCGTTTGATTTTAGTAAAAAATCAGTTCAAACACATAGAGCACGATTACGAAAAATCGGTATTGATATAGCTCAGCGTTACAACTTAGCTAAATTTAGTCCAGTTGCTGTACGTGAAATTAGAAAAGTTGAAGTTTCTGATTGTCCGATTCCAGATTGGTATCAAATGCCACAAATTTTTAAATTAGTGGCATGATTTAGCCCTTTTCTTATGAATCTATATTGGTGCGCATAATGTATATTATGTTAAATAAAGTATATTAAATCAATTAAGTTCATTTATTCGCCACTCACCCTCTATTAACAATTCTAAATCTTTATAAGACTATTCTTTTATCAAGAATTCATTTATATTGTTTAGATTAATTACTTAGTGTAGTTATTTAAAAATTTAATAGTGATTTTCTATTTCTTTTCTTTTTATTGAATAGAAATACAAAAAAAATTGGTCAATTTTTGTTTTATGACAAAATATGGTAACCTTATCACTTCAAATCAACAGCCCTTGTATTTAGGATATTATGCATAGTATTTATAAGACATTACGTTCCAATAGTTATTCTGTTCCGTGCGAATTATGCAGTCTCGGTGGGCTCTGTATTCCGATGTTACTCAATAATACATTAAGTAGTGTTTTAGAACGCAAAAGATCTTATTCAAAAGGCGAAATAATAGTTAAAGCAAAAACGCCATTTAAAAAATTCTTCATCGTTCATTCCGGTGCACTTAAAACATTTGTCACAACTTCTGAAAATAATGAACAAATTAATGGATTTTATCTACCTGGAGATATTGTTGGTTTAGATGCCATTTCAACCAAAGTTTATAACAATAACATTCAGGCATTAAGTAACACACTAATCTGTGAACTGCATTATGATGAATTAATGACATTAATTGATACTAATAAGAATGTTAGAGATTTGATCTTTAGATTATTAAGTGCTGACATTTATAATTATCAAAAATTGGTTCTTTGCTATTCTCAGAAAAAATCAGATGAGCGTCTGGCCACCTTTATTTATTCTCTTTACCTTCGATATCAGCAAAGAGGACATTCTTCTTTAAATATAAAACTAGCAATGAGCCGTGCTGAAATAGCTAATTATTTAGGATTAACGATTGAAACTGTAAGTCGTAATTTATCAAAATTACAAGAGCAAAATATTTTAATAGCTAAAGGTAAATATATTTATATCAATAACTTGGAAGCTTTAATAGATTTAGGAAATTAAATTTATTTATGCTAAAATAACTAAAAATTCATTGTAAGGTTTTTTATATGTTAAGTTTCAAGAAAACAATTATCGCTACAACTGTTGCGCTTATTCCATTTTGTTCTTTTGCTGCTCAGCAATTAACTGAAGAACAAGCAAACAGCATGCAATCTTTTAAAAGCATTACGATTCGAGGTGCTTTTTATACTGATAGCGATTATGTTATGGCTATGTCAAAGGCTGCAGACAATGAAGGAGCTGCTTCTTTTTACATAACAACAACAAATATCAGCCCTTCTAATGATACTTTGCGTATCGTTTATGCAAAATTATACAAAGCAGACGCACCTAAAGCTTTAGAACAACCAGAAACTTTACGTAAATTTGAAGGTGTTTACGAATATCCAAAATCTAAAGCAATTCGCTTAGAACCATTTAATATTGTGCGTATTCGTGGATACTTTCCGACAGATTATGATGTAAATCAAGCTATTGCTAAAGAAGCATCAGCGCAAGGTGCATATGGCTTTTACATAGATTCACGTTCAGAATTAGGCAGTAATATTCAAGTAGCTGCTTATTTATTTAAAAAAGATGCTCCTGAACGTAAATTACAACCTGAAAATGCTATTCCTTACGATTCTGAAGCGGGTCAATTAGCATTAGCTAAAGGTGGAGAAGCTGCAATGCAGGTTGAAAAACCTGGTTATTACTCCCCTTCTGCATTTAACGAGAAATATTATGCAGATAAATTTAATAATAAAGTAATTGATAAAACTACAACAAATTCTGCTGCAACTAATAAAGTTACAACAACATCAAATACAGAAACAATAAGTACCGTTGCCACTGAACCTCAAAGAGTAACTCGTTACACTGTCACTCTTCCTGATGGGCGAAAAATTCAGGAACTTAACGATGCAACTGCGGCTAAAATGGTTGCCTTTGATACACTGAAATTTAGAGGTTACTACGTTACTGATCAGGAAATTTCATATCAAGCAGGAAAAAGAGCAATAGAAGCTGGGGCTAAATATTATCATATTGCTCGAGTTGCTCATGATTCTAAAGGGCCAAACATCACTGTATTTGTAGATCTTTACAAATAATCAAAATGGGCGCATAAGCGCCCTTCTTTTTTATCCTTATAATTATATTCTATAATTCAGAAGATACAGTTTCTATTTGTTGTTTTATCCTTTTTGCAGAAATTGGATACGGTGTGCCGAGTTGTTGAGCGAATAAGTTAACTCTAAGTTCCTCTATCATCCATTTAATATTCGTAACATCATTCAATGATTTTTGATTTTCTGACAAACTATTGAACCAACTTTGATATTCGTTTTTCACTTCTTCTATTATATTCATCGACTGTCTATCTTTAGCCACATTAGTTCCTAGCTTCTCTATCCGTTTTTCTATAGCAGTTAAATAGCGATAAATATCATGGAGTTTGTTATAACCAGTTTTTGCCACAAAACCCTTATAAACTAGCTCATTTAGCTGCGCTTTGATATCAGATAACGCAAATGCTAAAGACAAATCGATACGGCCTTTAAGTTTTTTATTAATATTAAAATGGAGAGTTAAAATTGATTCCACTTGTTTAGCTATATCCACTACAATTTCATTGATATGCTCTTTGGTATAACCTAACAGTTCTTGATATTGTTCTTGATTTTTAACTTTCTGATTGTACTTCTTAATCAAGTAGTCTATTCCACAGGCAATGCAGTCATCAATAAGGTTAAGAACTGTACCGAATGAATTAAAATATAAGCCTAATTTAGATTTATTTGGTAACTTTTCGTGCAAATATTTAATTGGAGATGGAATATTTAAAATCAACAATCGTCTAATCCCGAGCTTAGTTAATCTTTTTTGTTCCTCAAGTGAATCAACCAGTTTAATACTGACCGAGTTTTGATTATCAATGATGGCTGGATAGGCTTTAACTGTATAATTATTTTGTTTTTCTTCATAAATACTTGGTAAGTGACCAAAATTCCAATCAATAATATTATCTTTCTCTATTTTGACAGATTTTTTTTGAGTCAGCGATGATAATGCTTCTTGAACTTCTGTTTTAAGATGTTCTTTAATCATCATTAGATCTTTGCCAAAAGCTATTTCTCGTCCCTTATCAACTATACTAAAATTCATTTTTAAGTAATCTGGTACTTGTTCTAATTGCCAATCAGTTGGCTGAATTTTTATACCTGTCATTTTCCTAAATTCATTTTCTAATGTTTCAAGTAATGGATGTTCAATTGAATTAACTCTACTTAAAAAAGCCTCAGCATAGTTAGGCGCAGGAACTAAGCTTTTACGTAAAGATTTTGGTAATGATTTTATTAAAGCAATAACTAAATCATAACGAAATCCAGGTACTTGCCAATCAAATCCTGTATCTTTTATTTGATTTAATATATTAAGCGGAATAGAAATTGTTACACCGTCACGTGCATTACCTAGATCAAATTGATAAGTTAAAGGTAATTTCAAGTTATTCTGATACCAAAAATCTGGATAATCGTTTATTTTTACAGGCTGAGCTGATTGTTTAATCAGCATATTTTTTTCAATATTTAAAAAATCAGGGTCTATTTTTTGTTTGTTTTTCCACCACGTATCAAAGTGTTTTGCGGAAATAACTGATTTGTCTATTCGTTCATCATAAAAATTATAAAGATCATCATCATCAATCAGAATATCCTGACGACGAGATTTATGTTCAAGATCCTCAACTTCATTGATTAATTTCTGATTTTGTTTATAAAACTGGTGATTAGTTTGCCAATCACCTTCAACCAAAGCATTCCGAATAAATAAGGAACGACTTAGTACTGGGTCAATTTTACTATAATTAACTATGCGGTTTGCAACAATTGGTAGACCGAATAAAGTTACTTTTTCATTGGCTAAAGTTGTCCCATTCTTTTTAGACCATCTAGGCTCACTATAACTATATTTAACTAGATGTTTTGCTAATGGTTCAATCCAATCTGCTTCAATTTTAGCAGCCGTTCTACCCCATAGCCGGCTTGTCTCAACAAGTTCACTAGCTATACACCATTTTGGTTGATTTTTAAAGATGGCTGAATTAGGGAATATAGCAAATTTAATATTACGAGCACCGATATATTCATGTTTTTCAATTTCTTTCATACCAACATGTGACAATAAGCCGCTTAATAACGCAGTATGCAGTGAACGATAATCCGCTAATTGACTATTAATCGGAAAAGCAAGTTGTTTAATGGTTTGTCTAATTTGTGTATAAACATCTTGCCATTCTCGAATTCTAAGATAGTTAAGATATTCTTTTTTACACAACCGTCTAAATTGATTACCCGACAAATCTGCTTGTTGATTTGTTACATAATTCCATAAATTGATAAGTGATATAAAATCAGATTCTTTATCAGCAAATCTACGGTGTTTCTCATCAGAAGCTTGCTGTTTATCAAATGGCCTTTCTCGAGGATCTTGTATTGATAGTGCTGCCACAATAATCATAACTTCTTTTATACAACCTAACCGTCTAGCTTCAACTAGCATTCTAGCTAATCTAGGATCAATAGGTAATTGAGATAAAATTTGTCCTATCTCAGTCAAATGATAATGATGATGTTTAGTATAAATTGCACCTAATTCTTCTAATAATCGTATACCATCACGAATATATCTAGAATCAGGTGCTTCAACAAATGGAAAAGCCGCTATATCACCTAAGCCTAATGAAGTCATTTGTAATATAACTGATGCTAAATTGGTTCGAAGAATTTCAGGCTCAGTAAATTCAGGTCTGGATAAAAAATCTTGTTCATCATATAAACGTATACAAATACCATCTGAAGTTCTACCACAACGCCCTTTTCTTTGATTCGCTGATGCTTGAGAAATAGGTTCAATTGGTAATCGTTGAACTTTCGTCCGATAACTATAACGACTAATTCTTGCTAAACCAGGATCGATAACATATTTAATACCAGGAACGGTCAAGGATGTTTCAGCCACATTTGTAGCTAAGATAATTCTTCGAGCACTGTGTGATTGAAAGATACGGTTTTGTTCAGATGCTGATAATCTAGCATATAAAGGCAAAATCTCAGTATGTTTCAGTTCAATTTTCCTTAGCGTATCAGCCAGATCACGTATTTCACGCTCCCCTGTAAGAAAAATCAAAATATCCCCATTACTTTCAAAAGATAATTCATCGATTGCATCTATAATAGGCTGAAAATCATTATTTTTGTCATTTCCATAATCATCATTAAGAATTGTTGGACGATATCTAACTTCGACAGGATAGGTTCGACCTGAAACTTCAATGATTGGAGCATGATTAAAATGATTTGAAAAACGTTCAACATCTATTGTAGCTGAAGTTATGATGACTTTTAAGTCAGGACGTTTAGGTAATAATTGTTTCAAATATCCCAAAATAAAATCGATATTTAAACTACGTTCATGAGCTTCATCTATAATAATAGTATCATATTGAAGTAATAATTTATCTTGCTGAATCTCTGCCAGTAAAATTCCATCAGTCATCAATTTAACCAAAGTAGTTTCGCTGACATGATCAGAAAATCTGACTTTATAGCCCACTAAGTTGCCTATTTCTGTTTTTAATTCCTCAGCAATACGATTGGCAACTGAACGAGCTGCTAACCTTCTCGGTTGGGTATGGCCAATAAAACCTTTAACACCTAAGCCTAGTTCCAAACATATTTTAGGTATTTGTGTCGTTTTTCCTGAACCTGTTTCACCGGCAATAATTACAACCTGATTATTTTTAATTGCTTCAGCTATCGCCTCTTTCTTATCAACTACTGGTAGATTATCTGGAAAATCGATATTTTTAGGTAACGATTGTAATCGAACATTATAATGTGCAACAGCTTGAGCAATCGCCTTTTCGATGGTATCTAAATTTTGATTTTTGTTTGAAAGCTTTCTTATTTTGTGTTGATCTAAGAAAGTCATTGATTGAAAAAATTTAATTTGCTGTTGAATTAACATAAAGAGTAAAATGTAATTATTAAATTTTAATTAAACTGATTATATCAAATTTAGCCAACTATTAGGAGTTAAGATGAAAAAGACTTTACTATTAATAATGCTTTTTACTGGAACATTCGTGATGACTGGTTGTGGTGAATCTAAGAGCGTTAAAGCTGAAGATTTAATGCATCATCGCTTTGTATTGATTAAAGCCAATGGTCAAGATATTTCAACAGATAAAAACGCTGAGCTTGAATTTGGTGAAAACATGAATATTTATGGAAAAATGTGTAATCGCTTTGTTGCAAAAGTAGAATTGGAAAACGAAACGATCAAAGGCCCTGGTGTTAGTATGGCAAAAATGGCTTGTGATGATGAGCAATTGAGTAAGTTCGATGATACCATCGCTCAATTAATTCAAGATGGAGCATCAGTCAGTTTGGACAAAGATCTATTGACTTTAAAAAATAAAGATATTGAACTAATTTATCAACTTAAAGATTTAATGTAATTTAAAAAGACATTTTTTATCACAAACTTGGTAAAAATTTAACCAAAAAAATGTTTTAGTTTTTTTCTATCTCAATTGATGTCTAGTTTTTTGATAAAAAACTTTATTTAAAATGTCGTTAAGACTATAATAAAAAAAGTTTTTAAGAATGGCTTATATTGATGAGATTACTAAATTCTTTAGATATTGCTTTTAATAAGAGTAACTTTTTAAAGTTACTCTTCCCTTTTTATACCAATGCACTGGCATTGGTTTTTTTTGTTTAAATATTTATATTTAAAACCATTTATTTAAATTTGAACATTAACTTTAACAACTAGTAGATAATATTATGAAAAAGACAAAAATCGTTTGTACCATAGGACCAAAATCAGAATCAAAAGAGATGCTAACTAAATTATTAAATGCAGGCATGAATGTAATGCGTTTAAACTTCTCTCATGGTGATTATGAAGAGCATGGTAATCGAATCAAAAATTTACGTGAAGTAATGCAAGAAACAGGCTTAAAAGCTGCCATCATGTTAGATACTAAAGGCCCAGAAATTCGTACTATTAAGCTTGAAGGTGGTAACGATGTATCACTTGTAGCAGGCCAAACTTTCACTTTTACTACTGATGAAAATGTAGTTGGTAATTCAGAACGTGTAGCCGTTACATATAAAGGATTTGCTCAAGATCTTAAACCAGGTAACCGTGTATTAGTTGATGATGGTTTAATCGCTATGGACGTTCAAGAAATCAAAGGTAACGAAGTTATTTGTAAAGTTTTAAATAACGGTGACCTTGGTGAAAATAAAGGTATTAACTTACCTGGTGTTTCAATCAAATTACCTGCACTAGCTGAAAAAGATAAAAATGACTTAATTTTCGGTTGTGAGCAAGGTGTAGATTTTATTGCAGCATCATTTATCCGTAAACGTTCTGATGTTGAAGATATTCGTGCTCATCTTAAAGCTCACGGCGGTGAAGAAATCAAAATCATTTCTAAAATCGAAAATCAAGAAGGTTTAGATAACTTTGATGAAATTTTAGAAGCATCTGATGGTATCATGGTTGCTCGTGGTGATTTAGGTGTGGAAATTGCGGTTGAAGAAGTTATTTTTGCTCAAAAAATGATGATTAAAAAATGTAATAAAGCTTCAAAACCAGTTATTACTGCAACTCAAATGTTAGATTCAATGATCAAAAACCCACGTCCTACTCGTGCTGAAGCTGGTGACGTTGCTAATGCAATTATTGATGGTACAGACGCTGTTATGTTATCTGGCGAAAGTGCTAAAGGTAAATATCCATTTGAAGCAGTTAATGTGATGGCTACTATTTGTAAGCGTACTGATGGTACTATCCCAGCTAAATTAGAGCTAACCACAAAAGAAGAAACATTACGTATTACTGCTGCTGTATGTTGTGGTGCTGTTGAAATCGCAGAACGATTAAATGTACCATTAATTGTTGTTGCTACTCGTAGCGGTAAATCAGCTCGTGAACTTCGTCATTACTTCCCGACAGCTCGTATTTTGGCTCTATCTTCAAGCCAAAAAACTGTCAATCAACTTGCCTTATCTAAAGGTGTTGAACCTATTTTAATTGATGCAATTAATTCAACAGATGATTTCTACCGTTTAGGTAAAGAAATGGCTGTTAAAATTTGTAATGTAAAACAAGGTGATACAATTGTTATGGTATCAGGTGCATTAGTTCCAAGCGGAACAACTAACACAACTTCTGTTCACCGCATCTAATCACCTTTAATTTTGTTTAAATGAATGATAAAAAGCTAGCTATATGCTAGCTTTTTTTTTATCTTACGTTATTCTGTAATAAATCAAATTAGTGGAATGGGCATTACAAAAAATGATAATAGAAAAAGTATATTTACCTAAAGAACTAAGTTGGTTATCATTTAACCAACGGGTGTTACAAGAGGCTGCTGATGAAAGTAATCCTCTCATAGAACGAATCCGTTTTTTAGGTATCTACTCAAGTAATCTTGATGAATTTTATAAAGTCCAATTTGCAAATTTAAAAAAATATGTCCTTATTGAGCAAGAACAAGCTCAAGCAACATCTAATGCTAAACATTTATTGCGTCAGGTTAATCAAAAAGTCATTCAACTTGAATTACAATTTGATCAGCTTTATAACGAGCTATTATTAGAAATGGCAAGGAATCAGATTTTCCTAATAAATGAAAGGCAACTTACCACTTATCAAGAAACTTGGATAAAAAATTATTATAAGCAAAATTTAAGACAGTATATTACCCCTATTTTGTTAGATAGCCATACTGAGTTGATTCAATTTTTAAAAGATGATCATGCTTATTTAGCAGTTGAAATTATCTGTAAAGATAGTATTAGCTATGCATTACTTGAACTTCCTACAGATAATGCGCCTCGGTTTGTTTTATTACCTTCAGAAGTTTCAACTAAAAATAAATCAATTATTTTTTTAGATAACATTTTACGTTATTGTTTAGCGGATATTTTTAAAGTCTTCTTTGATGCGGTAGAATTAAATGCTTATTCTATAAATATTAATCGTGATGCTGAATACGAATTAAATACTGAACTTGATAGTTTACTTGAGTTAATGTCTCAGGGTTTGAAACAGCGGTTAACTGCTCAGCCAGTTCGTTTTACATACCAAAAAGACATGCCAAAGGCATTATTTGAATTATTAATAAATAAACTAAGATTAACTGAACAAGATGCAATGCCTGGTGGACGTTATCCCAATTTCAAAGATTTAGCAAATTTTCCAGATCTTGGTGTCAAAAACTTACTTAATAAACGCTTACCAAGCCTTGCTTATAATCGATTCAAGAAATTCAGAAATGCTTTTGCAACAATAAAAGACCGAGATGTATTGCTCTATTATCCTTACTATTCATTTGGACATGTGCTTGAAATTATGCGACAAGCGTCATTTGATCCTGCTGTTACCCATATTCGTATGAATATTTATCGAGTAGCTAAAGACTCCAGATTTATTCATGCTGCTATAAATGCAGCAAACAACGGTAAAAAAGTCACAGTAGTGGTAGAACTGCAAGCTCGATTTGATGAAGAAGCAAACATAAAATGGGCTAAAAGGTTAATTCGTAGTGGTATAAAAGTTATCTATTCACAACCAAAACTTAAAATTCATGCCAAATTATTCTTAATCGATCGTAAAGAAGACGATCGAATTGTCCGTTATGCTCATATTGGTTCAGGTAATTTTAATGAAAAAACTGCACGTATTTATACAGATTTTTCATTATTAACGGCTGACCCCGCGATTACCGATGAAGTTATCAAAGTATTTAACTTTATTGAAAACCCATTTAAACCGGTAACTTTTCACCATTTATTAGTTTCACCACAAAATACACGATTACGCTTTCATGAATTCATTGAACGAGAAATCAATAATGCCAAAGCCGGGAAACCTTCTGGCATTTATCTCAAACTCAATGCAATAACTGATAAAGAGATGATAAATCAACTCTATAAAGCTTCTTGTGCTGGAGTGAAAATACGTATGATTGTGCGAGGCACCTGTATACTTGTTCCTCAAATTCCTAATTTAAGTGAAAATATCTATGTAACCAGTATTGTTGACCAATATCTCGAACATGCTCGAGTTTATATTTTCGAAAATGACGGTAATAAAGATACCTACATATCATCTGCCGATTGGATGCCTAGAAATCTTGATAACCGGATTGAGGTTGGCGTAAAAATATTTGATCTGACATTAAAATCCACTATTCATAATATTTTCAATATTCAGTGTAATGATAATGTCAAAGCTCGAATTATCGATAAAGATAATATGAACAATTACGTCCAAAGAGGTAATAAAAAGAAAGTAAGAGCACAACGTGCAATTTATGATTATCTAAAACAATTAGAATCAGCAAGTTAAGGATTTAAACGTGAATAAATTTGATGAATATGCTGTTATTGATCTAGGCTCGAATAGTTTTCATATGGTCATTGCACGTTGTATTGATGGTGCAACACAAATTATTTACAAAAATAAAAAAAATATTCATTTAGCTACCGGTTTAAATGAATTCTATGAGCTAAGTGAGTCAAGTATTAAACGAGGTATAGAATGCCTTGCACTCTTTGCTGAACGGTTGAATGGATTCCCCCCGGAAAATGTTCGAATTGTTGCAACCTATACGTTACGTATCGCCACCAATCGGCATAAATTTCTAGCCGAAGCGGCTAAGGTTCTACCCTACCCAATTGAAATTATTTCCGGACAAGAGGAAGCTCGTTTAATCTATTTAGGTACCATGACAGCCGAATCAACCGCCGAAGAAGATACCAAATTTGTTATTGATATTGGTGGTGGATCGACTGAAATTGCCATAGGTCGAGGAAACGATCTCAAACCATTTATTGTGGCAAGTCGACCAATGGGCTGTGTTACTTACACTAAGCAATTTTTTCCACAAAAGACCATTGACCGATATTCATTTTTAAGAGCTAAACTGGCAGCTGAACAACAAATTGAAAATCTTATTACCACAATAAAAAGACAAAATATTAGTGTCGCATTTGGTACTTCCGGCACAATCAAAAGTATTTACAAAATATTATTAGATTTAGGTGTCAGCGATGGAATCATTACGCCTAAACGATTGGATGATTTAATCAGTTATATTTTGGAATTCAATTCTTTTCATGATATTGACTATCCATCGCTTTCAGAAGAAAGAAAAAACGTTTTCGTCAGCGGGTTAGCCATTTTTAGTGGCGTTTTTAATGCATTAGGGTTACAAGAGCTTCAATTTAGCCCATGCGCATTGCGTGAAGGAGTTTTGTATGAACTTATTGATGGTCCAAATTATCGAGATATAAGACAAACAACAGCCGAATCACTCTCTCAGCATTACAACATTGATGAACGTCATGCCAAACAAGTGGTGAAAACGGCAAAGTATCTTTTTTCACAATGGAAAGCTCAAACTTCGACTAATATTCCGCAACATTTAGAATCTATCCTCTATTGGGCAGCGCAGCTCCATGAAGTGGGACTGAAAATAAATTTTTCATCAATTCACAAACATTCGAGTTATATTCTATTAAATAGTAACCTACCTGGATTCAACGAAGAACAACAACTTTTATTGTCTACCCTTGTACGTTATCATCGAAAGTCAATTAACATTGATGAACTGCCCTATTTTAGTTTATTCGAATACAAGCATATCATCTCGTTATTGCAGATTTTGCGGCTTTCCGTTTTATTTAATAACCAGCGTAATAACGATCTGGATCTCACTGCATTTAGATTAAAATTAAACAGTGATAAATTGAGCAAACTGACGATAGAACTCAACGAAAAGTTTGTTGAAAATAATAAGTTAATCTTGCTTGATTTAGAGCAGGAGCAGAAATATTGGAAATCGGTTAATGATTGGAAATTATCGATTGAAATGTTTTAATCACTCAAAAAAAAACCGCCAGTTAAACTGGCGGTGACAGCTAAACTTTTAGCCTAATCCAATGATTTTCCACCATAAAATACCAATAGTGAAAACAATAATTAAATTTACTACGCTACAAATGAAACCGACTTTCCACCATGTTTTAACCGGTACAAAGCCTTCAGCAAACAGTAACGGGTTACGAGCATTAGCAAATTGGGTAATCGAACCAAAATAGTTAGTACAAATAACTAATGCAAAAATGGCAATCATTTGCGGCACGCCGAGCGCTAAAGCAACCGTTAAAAATACTGGGAATAAAGCAGCAATATGCGCATTACCACTCGCAAAGAAGTAATGTAGATAAACATAGGCTACACACAAAATAACAATGACTAAAACCCAGCTACTATCTCCTAAGTGACCTTTAACCGCATTACCAATTGTATCGCCTAGCCACTTAGTTACGCCAAGTTTATTGACTTGTCCCGCCATCATCAGTAATGCTGCAAACCAAATTAAAGTATCCCAAGCGGCCTTTTCACCTTTGATATCATCCCAACTAAGTACACCGGTTAAAATTAAAATTGTTAAGCCGATAAATGCAGTAGTAGTTGAATCAATACCAAAGTTTTTACCAAAAATCCACAAGCCTAACAGTAATAAAACAGTTGAACCCATAATAAGTTCTTTAAAGGTCAGAGCCCCCATTTTTTTAAGTTCTTCTGTGGCTAATTTAGGCGCTTCTGGTGTCTTTTTAAGTTCAGGATTGGTTAAAAAGTAGATAACTAAAGGAATAACAATAAATGAGACTAAACAAGGTACAATAGCCGCCATAAACCATTGTCCCCAGCCTAAAGTAATACCAAGTTGACTCGTTACTAATTTGGCTGCCAATAAGTTGCCGGTAAAGGCAGTTAAAAACATTGCTGATGTAATATCATTTACATGACTAATGGTTAACATTAAGAAAGTGCCAATACGATTTCTTGATTCATCTTTTGGATTTGAATTAAAATTGATCGCTAATGCTTCAGCGATTGGATAAATCACACCGCCAGCACGAGCTGTCGTACTAGGAATAGCTGGAGCTAATGCCATATCCGTTACCGACAGGCCATAGGCTAAACCTAATGTATTTCTACCTAAAAGTTTAACTAGATAATAAGCTATACGCTTACTTAACCCTGTTTTGATAAAACCACGTGCTATCATAAAAGCAATAACGATAAGCCAAATAAGGCTACTGTTTAATTCGCTTAATGAAATTTTAATCGCCTCTGTCGCTGTTGCAGCCCCTGATGGTCTTAGAACCGCAAAAACTGTTATCGCTAATAATCCAATTGCACCAATTGGCATAATTTCAGCAACAATACAGGCAATAGTTGCAACAAAGATGATACTGGTTTGCCAACCCTCAATACTAATTCCTTCAGGCGGAGAAACAAGTTCCCATAATATTGCTGAAATAACAGCAATAATTATGAGCGGTAACCATTTGACAGGTGGTTTTTTCACTGTGTTCATAGTATTTTCCTTTTTAATTAAAAATGACTTAATTTAATTCATAATAAAAACGATTCAGTTTGATATAAATCTTTTCGTTTCCAATAAAATGTTAATGTAAAACATATTGTTGGCTAATTAGCTGAAAAGCAAAATTATCAGTATTAACTAGTTCGATTGTTTTATTTTTTAAAACAAAGATGGCTGATAAATTCGGATGTTCAATCAAATATTTACTAGCTTTTTTAACCCCTAATCCATAGAGAATAGTTGAAAAAATATCTCCTTCAAGCGACGTATCTGAAATTACCGTTACACTTTCTAATTCATTATCTAACGGGTAACCGGTTGAAGGGTTGAATATGTGATGATAACGGTGATTATTTAAGGTAAAGTAACGCTCATAAATCCCTGATGTAACAACAGATTTATTGTTAACTTGAATAATCCCGGCCAGTTCATTGTTGAGTGAAAATGGCTCTTTCAAACCTATTTGCCAATTGCCATTCCTATTTAAAGGTGATTTGCCTAAAGTTAAGACGTTACCACCTAAATTGATAATAGCTTGATGTATGTTATTTTGCTGTAAGACTACTTTAACCACATCTGCTATATAGCCTTTGGCTATAGCACCTAAATCAATTTCCATTCCCTTTTTTTTCAAAAAAACTGCACAAGTTTTAGGATCAAGCTCAATTTCGTTAGGATCGGTTAATAATAGTTGATCATAAATTTGCTGTGGGGAGGGAACTTGCTGGCCTTGAAAACCGATTTTCCATAATTTGACTAAAGGACCAATAGCAAAATTGAAACAACTATTGGGCATTAAACTGACTTTATAAGCTTGCTCTATAAGCGAAAACACAGCACGGCTAACGATAACCGGATGTTTACCCGCAGCAGCGTTAATCGACATAACTTCTGAATGACGGCGGTTAACGGTCAATTTATCTTCAAGTAATTTTGTGGTGTGAAACACCCTATGAGCTACGGCTTCATTAGGCTCATAAAGCGTTAATGAAACCGTGGTACCCATTAATACTTGAGTATATTCATGGCTTGAATTAAGCATTTTAAACAAGCTTAAGTCATATTAGTCAATTAATGATTAATGTAATCAGTGGCTTTTCTACCTGCCTGCATACCAAATATAATGATATCAGCAACAGCGTTTCCACCGATACGATTGGCACCATGAACACCACCGACCACTTCGCCAGCAGCAAATACGCCTTGTATTACATGTTTATCCGTATCTAAAACTTGAGTATCGGTATTAATCGTTACCCCACCCATAGTATGATGCACACCCGGAGCAATCTTAATCGCATAAAATGGTCCTTTGTTAATAGGATGTCGCATACCAGTTGTTCGACCAAAGTCTTCGTCACGTTTTGTTTCAGCGAACTGATTATAACGCTCAACAGTTTGAGATAAAGTATTGCTGTCAATTGAGAGTTTATCAGCAAGATCTTTAATCGTATCAGCTTGAACGACTAAATCATGTGATACATATTCTTCAACAGCTTTGTTTTCATTACGTACTTGTTGATCAAATAGAATATACGCATAATGCTCAGGTAATTTAATAATTTCTGCTGAAACTTTATCACGAGTATCTAACTCATTGACAAAGCGTTGCCCTTTTTGGGAGACCAGTATCGCCCCGCCACCACGAATTGATTCGGAAATCAAATACGAAGTTGTTTGCTCAACAGTTGGATGAATCTGAATTTCTTTCATATCCACTGTGCCTGCGCCCAGTTTTTCTAGAATCATAATTCCGGAACCAGTAGCACCTTTATGGTTAGTGGTAACAAATCCTTTCAGATCTGGTCGATATTTTTCAACCATTTCACGATTTGCACTAAATCCACCAGTAGCAATAATAACCGCTTTGGCTTTAATCGTTTGAACGGAGCCGTCTTCTTCACTGACTTTAACTCCGACAACTTTATGATTCTCAGTTAATATTTCAGTTACATTGGTATCAAGCATGACTTCAATACCACGTCGGTTGATATTTTTTTGCAATCCACTAATTAAAAATCCGCCAACAGCAGCGCCACTTGCCGGGCGATGCGTACGGTCAATGCTCATGCCCCCCGTTGTTGTGATACCACTAAGTTCGATACCATTATTATCTAACCAGTCAATGGCATCAGGAGCATTTTCAACAAAATAACGAAGTAACTCAGGATTATTTTTGTTTTTACCACCTGTTAACGTTTCTTTATAGAACAGATCTTTACTGTCCACAATGCCTTTAAGTTTTTGGAATTTGGTTTCGGCTGCATTCATACCGGCAGAAGCTTTATTCGTATTGCCACCAATAACCGGCATTTTTTCAACCACAACCACACTTGCCCCTAAATCATGTGCTTGAATAGCGGCTGCTAGTCCAGCGCCACCACTACCAACCACTACCACATCATAAGCTTTATCATTAGGATCACCACCCTCTGCAAGGATAGCTTCTTTATTTGATTTCGCCATAGCTTTCGTTACGGCTTTTTTGAACGCTTCACATTGTGATGTCGCGCCGGAAATTGCATCGACGTGAGGACTATTAGAGTCAATAATACGATGTTTGATTTCAGAAAAGTTGTTGACCACTTCACTATCAAAATCATTAGCATTGAGCAATTGCATGTCTTTAACAAAGTCATTACCTAATTCAACATTAATTAAGTATTCATAAGACTCATCATTAACCTTTTCTTGATAATTGCCCGGCTTGAATTTTTTTACAGTAAGATTCACATCACGAATCAAGCTTTCAACTAATGAAAAGTGCCATAGCGGCTCAGGTATATTGAGTTCTTCACGTTTATCACTATTGATGAAAAGTTCAAGTTTCTCCCCTTTTTCGACTCGACTAAGCCAATCAGGGTAAGCAATACATGCCCGACCCACTGCAACCAGATCAAAGCCGTTATCCATAGCTGCTTCGACATCACTTATATTAACCACATTACCGACACCGACAACCGGAATTTTAGCTAATGTCTGTGATCGCATTGCAACATATTTATTAATTAAAGGCGTTGGATCATTAGTTTCAACAATAGATGGTCTTAAGATCGCCCCCATAGAGAAGTGAACGTAATCAAGTCCCTTTTCAGCCAATTTTTCAAGTAAGTACATCGAATCATCAAAACGAATTCCAGGTACTTCTAATTCTTCCGGCGAAAAACGATAACCAACAATAAAATCAGGGTTGGCATACTCTTTAACCATATTATGAGTAATATCTAAAACAGCCAATGGGAATCGAGCTCGATTATCACGGCTACCACCCCATTTATCAGTTCGTTGATTTGAGTTAGGTGAGTAAAATTGTTGAATTAAGTAGGTATTAGCGCCATGAATTTCGACACCGTCAAATCCAGCTTGGATCGCTCGACGAACAGCTTGACCAAACTTATCAATCATTTCATCAACTTCATCTGCCGTCAATTCAATTGGGGTCGCCGCGCCCGAGCGTGGTGCAGCTATCGCACTTGGCCCAACTGGGGATTGTCCACCAATAAGTTTAGGCTCAACCATACGGCCACCATGATAAACTTGGATAACCGCTTTGGAGCCTTTCTCTTTAATGGCTTTAGCGATCTTCGCTAATCCTTCTATTTTATCATCATTATCTAAACCAATCGCACCAGGAAACGCTAACCCTTTATTGTCAACAAATCCACATTCAACAATAATAGTGCCAATTTCACCCGCTCTTGCTCGGTAATATTCAATTAAATCATGCGTAACAGAACCTTCGTAAAACCCTGAACAAGTAGTCATTGGTGCCATCATAATACGATTTTTTAGGGAAACACCATTGGGTAAGATTACTGGTTTAAAAATATCTTCGTTTTTCATATTTCATTACCTAATCATTAATATTTAAATGTTAACGTGGATCATAACATCCGAAATTTTTCTTCTCCACTTACATAAGTTTCATTAGTCGGAAAATATCATTTTTTCGACAAAAATTTATTCAAATTTATTAATAATTTATAAAACAATCTATGGATATAACAAAAAGAATTGTCTGTTTTTTATATTATTTTGAAAGTGTTTGCGTACAATACTGCATAAACCTGTCTAAAAAAAAACACTATAACTATTTCATTTACTTATATTTTTTTTAACTTCTATCACTTGTACTTTATTTTTATTCGACTAAAATGCTTACCAATTTTAGAAAAGAGAATTTGATTATGCTTGTGGTCCATACAAATAAACCAATAATAAAATTGAATTGTCTTTTTATTTTGAATATTCATCCTCCTTTATGGAGGATTTTTTATATCTATAAATTCAACCTTCCAATTTTATATCAAATTACTAAACAATACCACTTCCAGAACAGCCATAAACAGGAGATACCATGAAACCTTTGATCCCTTTTTATAACCCAAGTATTAGCTATGAAGATAATTATGCTAAAGGACCTTTTGGACTTTTTGCAGAATTAGATAAAGCAGAACAAGTTTCAACTAAACCAACCAAATTCTTAAATGTTGATGTTAATTTACCATTTGGCCAACCCGCTGGGCCTTTATTAAATGCAAATTATATTAAAGCAGCATTTGCTTATGGATTCGATTTATGTGTATATAAAACGGTAAGAACAAAATTACACAAATGTCATCCGTTACCTAATGTTTTATCTGTTCATCCGAAAGGTAAACTTACGTGTAATTTAGATACAGTTTTAGCTGATACCAATTATAGCCAACCTCTTTCAATCACTAATTCATTTGGGGTTCCATCATTTGCTCCAGATATATGGCAACCAGATATGGCTGATGCTGTTAAAGCTGCTGGTCCAGGACAATGTGTTATTGGTAGCTTCCAAGGAACTCAAGGTAATGGAGTGATTGAACAAGATTATGCATTAGCCGCTAAATTAGTAAGAGAAACCAATGCACCAATTTTAGAAGCAAATTTAAGTTGCCCGAATGAAGGTGCAAGTAAATTACTTTGCTTTGATGTAGATAGAGTTGAAAGAATTGTTAAAGAAATTAAAAATGCTGTACCTGACCGCCCTCTGATCCTGAAATTAGCTTACTTCCCAGATGATGAAAGAATCGTTTCATTATTAACTCGTATTGGAAATATAGTTGATGGGTTAAGCGCGATTAATACGTTGTCAGCAAAACCTGTTGACGCAAATGGTCATCCAGCTTTAGGTGAAAACCGAAAAGAAGGCGGTATCTGTGGCGATGCAATTCGTTGGGCTGGCTTAGATATGGTTAGTCGACTCGATAAATATCGTAAACAAATGGATTTAAAATTTGCAATTATAGGTGTTGGTGGAGTTAGTAACAGTGAACATTATCATCAATTTATAAAAAATGGTGCTGATGCTGTAATGAGTGCAACAGGTGCGATGTGGAATCCGTTACTTGCTATTGAAATTAAAAAGAGTTTGAAATAATAGTAAAAAATAATACATCGCAATAAAGAGCTAATACTTTTGTTACAGGGTAACTTATTTACCCTGTTTTCTCTTAATTTCAACCTTTATATTGATCATTTTTTATTAAAATAATAGTAGACAAAAACGACATGAGCAAAAAACACAGTGGCTAAGATTATTCTAACATGTAAAGAATTAAAAATAATAAAAGGAATAAGTAGCACAACAAACACCATTGCCAACATCTTAAATAAACTTGACCTGGTTGCCTTCTTTTCAATTAGCATTTTTTGGATATAAGTTTGATAGTAACTAGTTTGTGTAAAATAGTTATAGAGGCGCTCTGAACTATTTAACCATAGATATGCAGTAAGTAAATAAAAAGGTACTGTAGGTAACAAAGGAATAAAAATACCAATAGTTCCTAAAGCAAAAGAAACTCCACCTAGAACAACAAATATCGATTTTTTTAGCATGTCTAAATCAATTTAATTAATATTCATAGGATATCGAAGATAGCACAATTATAATAAACAAGGAAAGTATAAAGAAAAATAAGAATTGGCGGAACGGACGGGGCTCGAACCCGCGACCCCCTGCGTGACAGGCAGGTATTCTAACCAACTGAACTACCGCTCCGCTTTTTAGATACTTTAATGTGGAACATCAAAGTAGGCGTGATGTTAAAGATTATTTTTATTTTCGTCAATAAAATTTTTAAAAATAAAGTTCAATTGAATAGAAAACAATCATTAATGTGCTTTCCATAATGCCCCGCCACTTTTTTTATCAATCTTTTCTAAAATTGACTCGTGAGCAGAGAGTTCAGATTCATTTGCTTTAATTATCTTTAAAGGAGTTCCATTACGTTCAATTTTCTTGACGGTATTATTTGACATTGATAATGGATTATCTTCAGCGCTGAATGCTAACGTCGTTTGCCCCCCTGTCATTGCTAAATAAACTTCAGCTAGAATCTCAGCATCAAGTAAAGCGCCATGCAGTGTACGATGTGAATTATCAATCTGATAACGCTCACATAGTGCATCTAGATTATTTCTTTTACCAGGGAAAAGCCGCCGAGCCATAGCTAGTGTATCAGTAACAATACAATGTTCAGCTGTTTTAAAATTTAAACCACAAAGACGAAATTCATAATCCATAAATCCGACATCAAAAGATGCGTTATGAATGACTAATTCAGCACCATCAATAAATTTTATAAAATCATGTGCTATATTTTTAAATATTGGTTTATCTTTAACAAATTCATCACTTATACCGTGAACTCTAAAGGCTTCTTCATCAATTAAACGTTCTGGATTGATATAAACATGGAAATGATTGCCAGTTAGTCGCCGATTTAATACCTCAACAGCACCAATTTCAATAATCTTATGCCCTTCATAGTGATTATTACCATCTTGGTTCATACCTGTTGTTTCAGTATCTAATACAATTTGACGTGTTGAATGTGTTATCACGTTATACTCTTCTTCTAAAATTGGGAAATTTAATAATTAATGGTATAGTCTAACACCAAAATGCGCTGATGTTGATACCTACAGTGTTTTCGCCACTAATTACACAACATCACATTATTTAATTCTAAATTTTATTCAATAGGCAAAGTTTATTTAGTATGTTAAAAAAAATTCAAATTTTCACAGATGGTTCTTGTTTGGGTAACCCTGGTCCCGGTGGATATGCCGCAATTTTAAAATATAAACAAACAGAAAAAGTATTAGCTCAAGGTTATTTTAAAACTACCAATAATCGAATGGAATTATTAGCTGCAATTGTTGCTTTAGAGCTTCTTAAAGAACCGTGTCAAATTCAACTGTATTCTGACAGCCAATATCTACGTAATGGCATTATGAATTGGATTCATGGCTGGAAAAAAAATGGCTGGAAAACATCAAATAAACAACCTGTTAAAAATGTTGATTTGTGGCAACGTTTAGATGAAATAGCTAAATCACATACTATTGAATGGATTTGGGTTAAAGGTCATGCTGGTCATATCGAAAATGAGCGTTGTGATATTATTGCTAAAAATCAAGCCGAATCCCCAACTTTACACGATACTATTTTTGAAGCATCGTTAAAGGACTGAATACAAAAAACAGTTAGATAACTAAGAAGGTATAATAACTATGTATCGATTACATGTTATCCCGGCCCTAAAAGATAATTATATTTGGTTGTTGGAAAACAACGATAAACAAATTGTTATTATCGACCCAGGTGAAGCTGCCCCTGTAATTAGTTATCTAAAAAAACATCACTTGTCACCCCTTGCAATTTTACTAACTCACCACCATATCGATCACACTGGCGGGGTAACAGAGCTAAAAGCATTTTATCCCGATATTGAAGTTTATGGGCCTAGTGAAATTAATTTGCAGATTAACTATCTAGATAATATAGATAAAATATCAATTGCTGATTTTCAATTTGATATTATTTCAGTACCGGGACACACATTAGGACATTTAGCTTATTATTGCCGACCATATCTATTTTGTGGTGATACCTTAATGTCTGCTGGTTGTGGTAGAATTTTTGAGGGTGATTATAAGCAAATGCTAAGCTCGCTTAATAATTTAAAGCGACTACCTGATGATACGCTTATTTGTACAGGACACGAATATACTAAAGCTAATTTGAACTTTGCACAAATGATGGTTCCACATGATAAAGTTATTCATGAATATTATAATTATATTTGCAAAAAGAAAATTACTTTGCCTTCTATTTTAACCAAAGAAAAACAGATTAACTTATTTTTACGGTGTAAAGAAAAATCTTTACAAAACAAATTCAATTGTAACAATGAGTTAGAACTGTTTGCTTTTTTTAGGAGCCAAAAGGACATTTTTTAGGTATAATAAGTCGTTTAAATTAATGTCCTAACTTATAATCTAATGAAAAAATTATTAATATTTACAGTGTTATGTGCTTTTTTAGTCGGGTGTCAAAACCAAGGGTCGCGATACACTTCTGGCTCAAAACCATACAATTCTAAATCAATAGTTAATTCTAGCGTTAAAAGTGGTGGTGTTAATTACGCTTCAGTCACGCAAAACCCTTGGCATTACATGCTAACTCAAATTAACGTAAATGTTCCGAACAACAGCCGAGTTGTCGCGGAAAGAGAACGTTTACTACGTAATCCACAGGGATTTGAAAATATTGCATTACGATCTGAACCTTATGTATATTACATCATTAATCAGTTACGAAAAAATAAGCTACCGGTTGAACTTGCTTTAATTCCATTAATTGAGAGTGCTTATGACCCTTTAGCTACCTCGCCTGCTCAAGCGGCTGGTTTATGGCAATTTGTGCCAATTACAGCTAAAGAATATGGTTTAAAACGTAGCAGTAGTTTTGATGGACGTCGTGATCTAATTGCTTCAACCAGCTCAGCTATATCTCTTTTACAAAATCTTAATAACCGCTTTAATGGCGACTGGTTATTAACATTAGCAGCATATAATGCAGGTGAAGGTCGAATTCAACGAGCGATTGATAAAAATAAAGCTAAAGGATTACCTATTGACTATTGGTCTTTAGATTTACCACAAGAAACAATGCATTATGTGCCAAAAATATTAGCTATTATCGACATTGTTAAAAACAATAAACGTTATGGAATTAAACTACCGGATTGTAATTATCAAAACTCTTTAGTTAGAATTGATATGTCTAAAAACATTTCATTGTCTAAAATAGCGCAATATACTGGATTATCACTAAATGATTTAATGACATACAATGCCGGTTATGTGCAACAAACTGTAAATGGCCCTTTTCATCTATTAGTTCCTTATTCTCATGCAAATAAACTATTCAAAAAGTTGAAAAATGAGAATTTAGTTACTAGTCAAGTAACTGAGCTTTTAGAAGATGTGCCACATAACAATATGCCGTTTGAAATTAAATCAACGACAATTCAATACAGTACAGTAAATGCTAAAGATGCTAAATCTATTTTAAGTAATGGCAAAAAACAGATTACTTACCAAGTTAAAGCTGGTGATAATCTTTATTCCATTGCGAGGAATTACCGAGTGAAAATCACCGATCTTTTACAATGGAATAAATTAAAAAATGGACGAGTAAAAGAAGGTGATGTATTAACAATTAATTTAGTCAATTCGAATTCATTTTAAAATTAACTAATAATGGATTATGATCTGATGCGGCTGTACTAATTATCTTAGCCGCATCAAGCTTCAAACCTCGATAAAAAATGAAATCCAATGGCCTGCCTAAAAACGTTTTCCGAATATCAATAGCAAAATTGACCGGTTTAAGATTTATTGATCGAGTCAAATGATAGAGTAAATTCAGTCGTTGCCGACTCCATGCATTAAAATCACCTGCCAAAATCACTGGTCCATCATGTTGCTTAATATAATTTAATAACATATACATCTGTTGACGATATATCTTTACGCCAATACTAAAATTGATGGCATGAATATTGGCAACTAACAGCTGTTTAGTAGAATTTTTAATTGGATAAACAGTAATTAGAGCTGATTTGGGTACCCGAATAAATGGCTCTTTTTCTCTAAACGATAATATTTTAGTCGGTGCTGAATCAGTTATAGTCATAACTCCAGCAAAAATATCATTAAAGCAGTAAGCTGGTACGTGATCGGCAACTTTGTTATTCGCAGATATAAAATTCAATAATTGTGGTGTTGTTTGGGCTTCTTGTAATAGCATTAACTTGGATTGGCTAGCATATTGCTCAAGAATTTTAATACAATCAGCCCTTTTCTGTTTAAAAATATTCCAAACCAAAACCGAGAATGATGATTGATCAATTAGTGGTTCATCATTGACTATCTTATGGTTTGGTAATATCAGTTCAACACTACTATTTCCTTGATATCGTAGTGTATAGTCTCGATGTTTAAACATTTTAACCGTTCATTTTTTCTTTTAAATAATCATCAAATGACAAAGTATCATTCTGTTCTTTCTTTTGTTGCTTTTCAATTGACATAGTTCTTTGCTGAACAAAATCACCATCAGTCAATAATTGCAAAGGTTCTGAACTAAGCTGATTTTTATATTGAGTTGCTAAAACTAAGCCAAATTTAGCAGTACCTAAATCGCTGATAGCCTCAAGCGTTCTTGCTGAAAGTGTTAATTCAGGCTGGTCAAACATCAGATCAAGCCGTTCGCAAACTTTACGATAATGTTGTTTATCATCTTGATGATCCAATACATCAGCAACACGGAGCAAATCTTTAAATAATTCGTGGCCGACTTTCGATAATGGCTCGCGATAACTATCACAGCCGATACCAATTTCAAGACCAGGTCTACGCCCTTCCATAATAACCCGATTCCAATTTAATTTTGTACACTCAAGTTCGGCACTACTCATTTCAGGCGCTGGCGCTAACGCACACCATATCAAAAATAGATCAATAAAGCGGATCTGTTCCTCAGTAATACCTATTGGTGAAAATGGATTAACATCAAGCGCACGTACTTCAATATACTCTATTCCACCACGTAATAAGGCATCTGAAGGTAACTCCCCTGCTCTAGGAACTCGTTTAGGACGAATTGGTGCATAAAATTCATTTTCAATTTGTAAAACATTATCATTTAGTTGTCGATAATGACCATTAACTTTAATGCCTAATTTACTGAACTCATCTGATTTGACATGGGTAGCACGTTTTAATCCTTCAACATAGGTATCTAGATGATTAAAGGTAATACCTAATTGTTTCTGGGCATTGTTTGTGTAACCAATATCGCTTAATCTTAATGAAGTTGCATAAGGCAAAAAGCAGTTACCATTGGTTTGTTCTATAAATGCTTTAGCTTTTTGCTTATCTTGAATAAATGAAGAGCACATAGAAGGCGATGCACCAAACAGGTAAGGAATCACCCAACCAAATCGATAATAATTACGTATTAAAGTAAAATAACCTTCAGAAATAACCGCTTTTCCTTCTTCGGCGTTTTTCACCCCAAATCGGGCTTGCCAAAATGCCATAGGCAAAGAGAAGTTATAATGCACGCCGGATATGGTTTGCATCATTGCGCCATAACGATTCTTCAATCCTTCTCGATAAACCGTTTTAAAACGCCCTTCATTTGAGGAGCCATATTGCGCCAAAATAATATCGTCTTCATTTGCCACAAAACAAGGCATACTTAATGGCCACATCATCTCATCGCCGATACTGACAGTAGCATAACGATGTAAATCACGCAAAAACGTGAGCATATAATCAATATTCGTATTAACCGGCGTGATAAATTCAAGCATCGACTCAGCAAAATCGGTTGTTATCCAAGGATGAGTTAATGCTGAACCAATTTTATTAGGAAAAGGTGTTTTTGCTAAAGAGCCGTCTGGTAAAATTCTGAGCGTTTCACGTTCAACACCCCGTTGAATGCCTTGTAAAATTGTATAGTGTTTTTCCAACCAATTGAGTGCTTTAGAAACATCAGGAATCATAATTTTATATTTCCTAAATTCAGTTTAAATTGGCTTAATTTTAGCATAGTTTAATGGTTTATATAGGCTGTTTTGTGACTATTAAAAAGAAAATAGAAATCTATCAATATACAAAATAATATAAACTAATAGAATGTCACAAATAAGAAACCATTATCTACTAGATAGATAATGGTTAGTAACTTTGCTAATGAATCAGCTTATTTATTGGCTTGTTCAATTTTTTGATTAGCGACATAATCCTCATCGACCGGTGTGATAAGATTATTCTGATGATCAACAATATAGGTTTTTCCAAAACCTAAAACTAATCTACCGACTGTTGGTGTGATTTTAAACAAATTGAAATCTTTCATTTCCGCTAACATATACACCATTTTACTTACCCTTTTAGCAAGTTGGTCAATGATGTTATCAAAAAGCTCAGATTCTCTTTCAACAATGCTTGTTGTTGCACGGAACGATAGTCGTCTACGAGCATAGATATTCTTGGTATTGCATTCATCATCCATAATTAAAAAAGAGAGATTTGCATTATCTTTCATATTTTGACTATGAGGGGCGAGATCTGATATTAAAACGTAATAATCTTTTCCATCAAAAAAATAAGGTGAATAACTCGTATCTACTTCACCATTTTTAGTCATTGTTGATAATATAATTGTGCGAATTGTTTCATGTAAATTTTCTATTGTACTTTCAACAACATCATTTTTGGACTCAGCCATAATTACTCCTTGTTTGTCTATTCAGTTAACTTATTAACTTCATTGTTATAAATTCAATTGGATGCATTTATCAAAATAGTTCGAAATATCAGTATGAGAAATTATAATAAAACTACTTGTCGGTAGGTTTGTCTTTAACAATTTCAGCAATTGTTTTTCTGACTGCTTATCTAACGCATTGGTTGTTTCATCCATAAAAATCCAATCAGGTTTATGCATTAAAATTCTTGCGATCATTAGTCGTTGCTTTTCACCACCGGAAAGTGTTTTTAAATTATCACTGAGTAAATTTCTATCGATAAATTCTGTAGAAAAACCAACTTTTAATAGAAGTTGCTTAATCAAACTTAAATCTTTTTCAAACAAAGGTTGCGGATAGCTTATTGCATGAGCTAATCCCCCAACCGGAAAATAGGCATTTTGCGATAAAAATAATGTCTTTAATTTTGGCACTTTAATCATCCCCTCAAAATTGGGATAAAGGCCAGAAATTACTTTGAAAAATGTTGATTTACCTATACCCGATGCACCGGATATAACAACCGAATCGCCTTTATTAAGATAAAGATTGGGTAGTGTTAATAAAACAGTGCCATCCGGTTTTTTTATAGTTAAATCTTCAATCGAAAATGCATCTTGATTAATCTTTAATTGGATAGCTGATTGATATTGATGAGCAGCTTGATTAGCTTTTTCAAAAAACTGGGTTAAACGATAACTACATGCAATAAGTTCGGCAAGTTTAGTATAATTGAAAATAAACCAAGACAAGTTAGTCACAACATTACTAAATGATTTACTAATTTGCATTAAAGAACCTAAGCTAACTTTACCAATTAAATAGATAGGCAAAGAAAAGAAAATAGGCACACTTAACACCGTTAAATAATAAGGCCGTGTAAAACAGCCTAAAATAAGTTGACGTTTGATTAATAAATACCAATTTTTGATAATATGATTGAAATGCTGTTCAAATTGTTGTTTCTCCACTTTTTCACCATTCGCTAACGCGATTGCCTCTTTCGATTCACGAAATCGAGTTAAGACAAAGCGATAATTTGCCTCTAAGTGTTGTTGTTCTATTAACACGTTTTTTAAGGGGCGCCCCAGCATGTGGGCAATACAAGAAGTGAATAATACATAGATAGGTGCTAGCCAAATTAAATAATGAGAAATACTTATATCAATATTGAATAGACTAAAATTCAAAACAAAATTATCGGTAATTTTCCATAGAAGCATAAAATAGGAAAACAGGCCTATACATTGAGTAATCAGCGAAAAGCCTTCATTTGTTAATCGCTCAATAAATAGCAGACAGTCTTCGGAAATACGCTGATCAGGATTATCAATTTGGTCTTGATTTAAATACCAATATGCCTTGTTATTCAGCCATTTATCAAGTATCGAATCATTTAAAACCTTGCGCCATGTAATCACTAAGGTTTTTCTTAAAAATTCAATTATTAAGTAAGTTATTGCCCCCGAAATAGTTAATAACACAAAAACGATTAATTGGGTAATAACGCCTTGCATGTCATATTTTTCTAATGCATTAAAAAAGTTTTTATTCCAATTAATCATTTCAAGACTAATTTTAATTAAAACAATATTTAAACAAATAATAATTAAAGCATAACAGTAACCATATTTACCTTGTCTTGTTTTGAAGCAAAGCTTCATAAGCAAGATTATATTTTTCAATGTTTGCACAACTTATACTCTCAAAACTGCCTTTTTCTAAATCAACTCCTGCCAATTATCAATTTGACAGAAGTATTTAACTTTAATGATTAAAAATTAATAACCGCACTAACTGCAAAAGTTCTTCCCGGTGCGGTTTGAAGCTCGATAGGATTCGTTACTTTTACATTATTTTGTGGATTTTTATAATAACTACTAAACATCGGCCATTTAAAATAACGGCGGTCAAATATATTTAACACCGATCCCCGAATAGTAATATTTTTGCTAGGGTGCCAATTTAAATAGGCATCATAGACTGCATAACCGCTTGGCTTAAATATTTCATCTGATGAGGATTTATCCCTAGAAACGTGAGATACCGCTTTGGAAAAAGTGCCGACGACTTCAGTATCAAAATTAAAATCGGGAACATTCCATTTCAAACCGATATTACCTTGCAGAGGCATGGCTTCATTAAAATAAGTTTTTTTATCACCGGGGGAATCTTGTTTTTTTCCATATTGATATGAGCTTGAAGCATTCAAAGTCCAATTTGGAGCAAAATGCCACTCGCCCGATGTTTCAATGCCCCATAGATTAACATTGGATAAATTTTTGTAGGTATAATCCTTCGGTCCAACCCGAATGAAATTCTTGATATAGTTGCTATAATCAGCTTTGAATAAGCCTACACTAAACCAACCTTCTGAAAAATCGCCTCTGATGCCGGTCTCATAAGATTTCACTTTTTCTGGTTTTAGTTTAGGGTTAGGAATCAGATTCATCGTTACCGAAGGCAATGAGGTATAAAGCTGTTGAGCCGTTGGCATTTTGAATCCTTCAGCATAACGGGCATAAACAGAGTATTGATCAGTGATGTTATATAATATGCCTAACTGCGGAATGAGGCGATGTGAACTCAAATCACGAGGTTCTTTGCCTTTAACCACCGCATAATGGCTATCCGTATTGGGTTTAATTTTATACGTTGCATATCGTAAACCCGGTTTAATTTTTAAATTTTCTGATATAAAGTGAAATTCATCTTGAAGATAAATATCTGCACGCTGCGTTTTAGCGTTAGCAAAATTAAATCCGCCACCTATGGTATTTACGCCATTTTTTGTGTTCTCATTACGATAATTGCTACGGGTAATATCCCCTTGAAAACCATAAATTAAATCATGCGTTGTATTGAAAAAATCAACGTTTGAATTTAACTGAAGATCCAACTGCCAAAACTTTTCTTTATAATCATTCGTGGTATAAGTATAAATCGGTGTTTGTCTTCGATCTTTTTGTTGACGATGCGATTTTAAATAACGTTCTTGCGGCGAGTAAGAGAACATGGTCTTGATTTGATCGATAAAGCTTATTTCGGGAGTCCAACTATCATCAATCGCAAACCTTTTACGAGTTTGAATTTGTGTTCTTCGATAATCCCCGTTGAATGTTCCATTGGTTTGTAATCCATAATCATACATTTGTTTTACATACGAATTAGAACGGAAATTCTCAAATGCTAACTTTGTTTCTCGAGTATCATTATGATAAACCAATTTGGTTAACATATTTTCAGCTTTAGCATCCAACGGATTTAATTTATTACATTTAATAGCATCTGCGCCACGTGGACAGCCCCAAATACCGCCATTTGCTTTAGCTTTAGTTAACTTGGTTTCTTGGTAATCTCTTCGACTAAAACTGATCAATCCTTCTAAGTTAGGCATCAATTCAAGCGCTAACATACTCGTTTTGGTATTTTGTTTATTTAAACTATCATAACCGCCACTTACTCGAACAGCATAAGACTTACCTTTAAGTAAATCACTCGGATCTATGGTTTTAAACGCAACTACCCCACCAACAGCATCTGCCCCCCATAATACCGAGCCAGGTCCACGAATGACTTCAACAGCTTTTATATTTGCTAAATCAATAAAATTTCTATTGCCGTCTTGGATACTTTCAATCACTCTTGAACCGTCAACTTGCATTTGAATACGATTACCCGCCATACCACGTATTCTAATACTGCCTAAATTACCAAAAGGGTCGGTCCCTGAAGTTTGCCGATTAACTGATATTCCCGGTAAATATCTAACTAAATCTTCCATTGTTGACATTTGATGATCATCTATATTCTTTCTAGAGATGACATCAACAGTTTCTGGAATAGCTAATTTGGCTCTTTTTTGTCTACTAGCCGTAACCGTCATAGTTTCCAATTCATCATCAGCAGCAAATACTGAGAAGGAGATTGAAGCAGTCAAAACGGTTAAAAAGATTTTATTTATTTTCATTTTTCACCACAAAGTTATATTAATAAACTGCTCAAATTAATTCCCAATATTTGATAATTATCATTTTTTACTAATTAATCTAGCAAAAATAAAAAATATGATCAATGAGAATAATTATCATTTATATTAGATAATGATTATCATTAGCTTTAATGCGAGAGGCTAAATATTAAAATGAGTGGTTAATATCAATGAGGTTGAATAGAGAAGCAAATCTAGACCAATAGTTATTAATATAAATATTAGTCATTAATAGCCTAAATCAGTAAATAACTATTTGTATTTTTCTAACAAAACCAAAACTTCCATGTGTGAAGTGTGCGGAAACATGTCGAACGATTGAGCTTTAGTCATTTGATAATCGCTTAAAAGCTGCAAATCTTCTGCCATAGATGCTAAGTTACAACTTGAATATAATATATATTTCGGTTTTATATTATCTAAGTATTGAATGAGTGATTTACCAGCCCCGCGCCTTGGAGGATTAAGTAAGACTAAATCAGGGATACCTTTTTCATTGTTTACATATTTAGTGGCATCTAACGATTTAAAATCGAGTTTATCATAACCAAGTTTTTCAGCGGATTTTGTTGCGCACTCAATGGCATCAGAACTAATTTCAATGCCAGTCAATTGGATCTTTTCATTATTAGAATGACCGATACAATGCAAACCAAAACCACCTACTCCACAAAATAGATCCCATATTGAGTTAACATTTAAGTTTGCCACCCAATCACTAGCCGTTTGATAAAGTTTTTCTGCAATGTAACTATTTGTTTGAAAGAAACTTTTAGATTTAATATATAAAGGTATCTGATTGAATTGGAACGCTAAAAAAGGGTTATCGGTTAAAATCAGTTCTTCTTCCCCCTCTAATATCGCTGCATGGTTAGGTTGGATGTTGATAGTAACAACTTCTAAGTTATTTATTTGCAAGTTGTGGTAACTATTTTTAATTTTTTCTACAAATTTATGTGATTTCAATACAAATCGCAGCATAAAATGGCTGTTATTATTAATAATGCTTTCTGTGATGATAACGAATTTTAACTCCCCTTTTCGCTTGTTGATATTATAGGGAACTAATCCTTGCTTACGAATATAAGTACGAACCAATTTTAGAATATTTTGCATGTTCGAGCTATAAAGCGGGCAATCGCACAAATCAATCGCATCATTACCGTTTTGAATGCCTAAAATTGGTTTTTCAACCGTACCCAGCACTGCCATTTTAGCTTTATTACGAAACCCTGATTCAGGACTCGCATACGGATCGTTAACTTGTTTCGGATTAAAATCAGCTAATTTCTCCAACAAATGAATGTGTTTCTCGGTTAATTGAGAATGATATGGTTGATTAATTTTATGACAAGACAAACATTTTTTTTCTTGATAATAGCTACATTGCATCATATTGAAACCTTTTTTTATAATGTTTTATTATATAATTAAACGGTTTCAAGCTGTATTAGTTTTCATTTTTTATACACAAAAACCCCGTTCCTCAACTTTTTTTTCGTAAAATTTAAACTTTTAATCAAGAGGAATTATCCACCGCTATGCTTTAAAGAAACAACGGTATATGATAGGATATTGCCATTAAAATTACAGGAACACGTTAATGTCTATTAAGTTAAAAACTCCCGCCGAAATTGAAAAAATGCGTATTGCAGGCAAATTAGCTGCTGAAGTTTTAGAGATGATCGAGCCGTATGTTAAACCAGGAATTACTACTGGTGAACTCGATAAAATTTGTTATGAACATATTGTAAATGTACAAAAAGCTATTCCTGCCAATATTGGTTATCATGGATTTAAACATACAAGTTGTATATCCATTAACGACGTGGTGTGTCATGGTATTCCAAGTTTTGATAAAAAATTAAAAGATGGTGATATTCTTAATATAGATGTAACTGTGATCAAAGATGGTTATCATGGGGATACTTCAAAAATGTACATTGCAGGTAAACCCACTGTTGCTGGCGAAAAACTTTGCCAAGTTACACAAGAGAGCTTATACGAAGCGATTAAAATCATAAAACCAGGAATTCGATTGAGAGAAATCGGTAAAGCTATTCAAAAATATGTTGATAAATTTGGATTCTCTTCAGTTCGTGAATATTGTGGTCATGGTATTGGTGAGGTATATCATGATGAACCTCAAGTATTACATTATGATGCTGATGATGGTGGCGTAATTTTAAAACCTGGTATGACTTTTACGATTGAACCGATGGTGAATACTGGCGATTGGCGTACACGCACAATGAAAGATGGTTGGACCGTTAAAACTAAAGACCATGGACTTTCAGCTCAATATGAGCACACTATTTTAGTAACCGATAACGGGGTTGAGGTTTTAACCCTTCGTAGTAACGAAAACTTTCCTCGTATTATCGAACATTAAATAAAAAAAGAGATTCAACAAAACTGTTGAATCTCTTCATTTCATCCTTCTAATCTATCAACTTTCTTTTGATATCTTTTAACTTTCCAAAGTTTCGATAGAAGCTCATAAAATTTTTTAGGAATTAATGCCAAGCTTTTACCATCGCCAGAATTCAATTAAGTATTTCTTAATATAGCAGCGTATAAAGCTTACGACGATAACTACTAGCTAAAGCGTTATTAGTACCCAATGCAGCTAACAGATCAAGTAATGTTTTCTTAACTTGACCATCTCCCGCATTTAGATCTTTTGTTAACGGTTTGAATAGTAGCTCTAAAGCCTCTTCGTGTCGCCCTACTTGCATCAATTGTGATGAAAGTTGGATCATTAATTCAATATTGTCAGGCTGTTTTGCCAATTCAGCTTGCAACTGCTGTAATTCTGGTGAATTTGCCGCTTGTTCAAGTAACTCAATCTCAGCTTGTAATCCATGAAAAGCGGAATCTTGGTCTTGTAGCGGAATTGTTGCTAAAACTTCTTTAGCATCGTTAAGTTGCTTTTGTTCAATTTGCGCTTTAGCTAACATTAATGCGATATCTGATCTTGGTTTGCCTAAGTGATCAGTTAGCGTCGTCCATGCTTGTTTTAATAAAGGTAAAGCTTGGTCATATAACCCTTCATTAAATAATTTTTGAGCTTCAACAAGTTTTAATTCATCTTCATTAGGTAAGATTTTGGCTAAAAATGCTTTAATTTGATCTTCACTTTGTGGACCTTGAAAACCATCAACTGGCTGCCCATTTTGGAACATATAAACTGTTGGAATCGCTCTTAAACCAAATTGTGCTGCAAGCATTTGTTGCTCATCACAATTTACGCTGGCTAAAATAAATTGTCCTTGATGCTCTGTCGCTAATTTTGTTAGCGTGTTTGTCATCTCTTGATGATTTGGACTTCTTGGTGACCAAAAGTAGAATAACACAGGAGTATTTGTCGATTTTTCGACAATTTCTTGAATATTCTGTTCGTTAACATCAAAAATAAATTGATTTGACATAATTTATCCTATGAATAATTTAATTTATTACTTATTTTCTAAAATTTTATCCATTAATCTGTCGGGAAGCAAACGTTTAGCTATCGCTGCTAACTTCGTTACTTTAGTTACCCTGTAACGTATTTTTGGCTTATCGTGCTCCAATGCATGATAAAGATAGGGTAAAACAGCTTCGGGAGCTAAGGTAAAACGTCTAGCAATTGGTGGATTTTTTACAATATTCTCTTTTTCGGTTTGATTCACATTATTTGAAAAATAGGTTTTTAATGGACCAGGTTCGATTAAACAAACCTTTATATTCGTTTTAGCTAATTCTAACCTTAATACATCAGACCATGCTTCTAAGGCGTATTTACTGGCTGAATAAGCTCCTCTCCCTGGGGTTGCAACAATTCCAACAATAGAGCTTGTTTGAATGATTCTTCCTTCATTTTGCTCAAGCATAGCCGGTAGTAATAATTGTGTTAATTGATGAACACCAAAAAAATTTGTTGAAAACTGTGACTCTAACTGCGCTCGACTGATGGTGTTTAATCGACCATATACCCCAAATCCGGCATTATTAAATAAAGCATATAATTTACCTTCACTTAAAGTTAAAACTTCCTGTGCAGCTTGAGTAACAGAGTCTGGATCATCCAAATCTAAAAGAACGGTTTCAAAACCTTGCTCGACTAATTTTTTTTGGTCTTCAACTTTACGGCAAGAAGCAATAACACGATAACCTCGCTTTTTTAATGCTATTGCTGAAATCAAGCCAATACCGCTTGAGCAACCTGTTATAAAAATTGTACGCAAATTTTATCTCCGTTATGATTCATTTATTGTCAAGTTCACTTATGGCAATTATGATAGCACATTTAAAACAAATATACGGCTAATAAACACCTAGAGGTCCTTATGAAAATTGCTATTATCGCAGCAATGGAAGAAGAAGTTGCAATACTAAAAAGTCAAATTACTGATTATCAATTAGAACATCATTTAGGATGTGATTTTCACATTGGCAAAATTGCTAATTGCGACATCGTATTATTACAATCAGGTATCGGTAAAGTAGCTGCGGCATCCGGAACTACCCTGCTTTTAAATAATTACCAAGTTGATGCGGTAATTAACACTGGCTCAGCTGGTGGGCTTTCAACTAAGCTCAGTATCGGTGATATTATTGTATCAAAAGATGTTTTTTATCATGATGTGGATCTAACTGCTTTTGGATATAAGCAGGGCCAAATGTCTGGTTGCCCTGTTTCGTTTCCTGCTGATGAAAACTATCGATCATTAGCCGAAGCTTGTATCAAAAAACAGGGTGTCAATGCCGTGGCTGGTTCAATCGGTAGTGGAGACGCTTTTATTAATGGAAAAAGTAATCTAGAACGAATTAAGCAAACTTATCCTGACGCAATTGCCGTTGAAATGGAAGCTGCTGCGATCGGCCATGTTTGTTGGTTATTTAAAGTTCCTTTTGTAGTGGTTAGAGCGATTTCAGACAATGGAGATAATGAATCAGCAATTGATTTTCAATCCTTTTTAAAGTTAGCCGCAGCTCAATCATCTAAAATTGTTGAATCGATGCTAAGTGAACTTGCTTAAATAAAGTGGTGTCAATTTCATTTGACACCTAGATATTGATCAATTTAATAAGCCATATTGTTCAAATAGTGGTTTTCTCCACCCAGATAATATTTCAGGCATACTTTCGTTTTTATCTATTTTCCATTTTATATATTGATTGATTAACCGTTTTGATATAATTAATTCACGGCTAAGTCCAGTCTGTGATGAAATATTTTCAGTGATTTGCTTTAATAAATCAGAAGTTTCTTTGTAATTTGGATAACTATTCATTCGTTTAATTGGTGGAATATTCGGTATAGGTTCCTGCAATATTTCCAAAATGGTTGGACCATATAGCCGAACTTCTTTCCCTTTCATTCCTAATTTATCAAGTTCAGCTAACGACGAAGGTTGGAAACGGGCAATCTTAAATAAAACAGCTTCATGTATAACAAAATTTAATGCAATATTTTCAGATTTGGCTAATTGGTATCGCCATAATGCTAACTTAGCCAATTGTCCTAAGCTGTCACCTTTTAATTGCCAGCTATTTCCGATATTTAGGTAAGCATCTTTAGGATCAAACGGCTTGCATTTACGGGCAATCGCACTTTGACATTCTTGATAAGCTGCATCTAAATAATGATTAGTTGTGAGTTTAGCTTTTAGAATTTCCATTAATTGGAAGAGATATAACACATCATTAATCGCATATTCACATTGTTTTTCAGTCAAAGGACGTTTTAACCAATCTGTTCGAGTTTCGCTTTTATCTAATTCAATGCCAAGGTATTTGTTAACTAAACTAGCATAGCCACTGCTAACAGGATTATCTAAGAATGATGCCAAAATTTGGCTATCTATAATTGGAGTGGGTACACAGTTAAATGTAGAAAGAAACACATCAATATCCTCACTACAAGAGTGAAAATATTTTTCAATTGTGGGATTGGCTAAAATAGCTAAAAAATCCTGCCAATTGTTGATATTAACTGGATCAATTAATGCTTCATGTTTACCATCAAAAACCTGAATAAGTCCTAATTGAGGATAAAATGTTCGCGTGCGAACAAATTCCGTATCTAATGCGATTGCATTGCTGTTCGCAATTTTTAAACAATAACTAGATAATTCTTCATCAGTAGTAATATATTGATAACTCAAAATATGAATCCTATTTAAGAGGTCGATTTTTTTGCAAATGATACATCTATTACAACAATTTCAGAACGGGTCATTAATCGTATTGGCGGCCCGCCAAACCCATAACCACTACTCACGATACTGGTAAAATGATGATTAGTATCTTGATAAATTCCCTTAGCATTTTTATACATCATGGCGACTAAAATATTAACCGGGAAAATTTGCCCACCATGTGTATGTCCAGATAGCATCAAATCTACATTTTGTTCAGCGGCTTCATCAATATTTCTTGGTTGATGATCTAACAAGATTATAGGTTTCTCGGTATCAGTAAACAGGATTAAATCAGATAATGAAGCACGCTTAATATCATACCGAGATGAAGAAAAATCATCCCGCCCTATCAATGTTATACCAACTTCATCAAGATAGACTATGTCATCTTTTAAGACTTTCAAATTTGCTTTTTTGAAGGCATTAATAATATCATCTTCACGATTATTAGCGTCATTAATTCCTAAATATTCATGATTACCAAAAATAATATAGCTACCATATTTGGGTTTTAATTGTTGAAACTGCTTATCAAAGCCATCTTCTAAAAAAGGCTTTAAACTTTTATCCAGTGTATCCCCCGTTATCACAATAAAATCAGGTTCCAAAGCGTTTACCTTTTCGACCATTTCTCGAACCATTTTGGTAGACGTATGTTCATTGATATGAATATCTGAAAGTTGAACAATTCTTAAATGCTCAACATGGGCAGGTTTATTAATTTCAACTTTATAATGGACAATTTGAGGATTTATCGCCATTTCATGCCCAAAACAAAACAGCGCTGCAACAGCAATAATAAAGCTAACCTTAATCCATAGATTGGGTTTTAATCTTTTTTTACTAAACCAATAAGTGATATCAAAAATAGTAGCTATAAAAACGCTACAAATCATCAATCCAGAAATGGAGATTAAAGAAAGATGTATATATGAAGGTATAAAACCATCTAATAATCTAGCAAAAATTAATGATAATCCGGCAAAACAGACAGTGACCCAATAAATAATTCGAAAGTAACCTGTTAAATTCAAATTAAACCAAAACTGCCAACGTTTACCAAAATAGAATGTAACAAACACACTAATAACAATCGTTGCAAAAATGGCTATAAAATCAACAAATGTCATAATTATCCGAACAATCGAAAGCAAAAAATGGTATGATAACAGAATTAGATCCTATAGCACCAATAACTTTTATGAATAGCAAAAAAGATCAGTTATTTTCAACACCAATTGATAAATTAGGCGATTGGACTTTTGATGAAAAAGTTGCCGAAGTCTTTCCCGATATGGTGCAACGCTCTGTTCCTGGTTATTCGAATATAATCTCAATGATAGGCATGTTGGCTGAAAGATTTGTTCAACCCAATTCAATGATATATGATTTGGGATGCTCGCTAGGCGCTGCATCACTTGCAATTCGTCGGAATATCAAACAAGAAAATTGCCATATCATTGCCGTTGATAATTCATTACCAATGGTAGAACGATGTAAAAAACACCTTGATGCCTATAAATCAATTACACCTGTTGATGTTATATGTGAAGATATTTGCAATATTAATATGCAAAATGCTTCAATGGTTGTCCTAAATTTTACCTTGCAATTTCTAACGCCAGACAATCGTCAACGTGTTTTAAATAATATCTACCAAGCATTAATCCCTAATGGCATATTAGTGCTATCTGAAAAATTTAGTTTTAATGATAAGAGTGTTGATGAATTATTATTTAACATGCACCATGACTTCAAACGAGCGAATGGTTACAGTGAACTAGAGATTAGCCAAAAACGGAATATGCTTGAAAACGTTATGCTTACCGATACTATTGAAACCCATAAACAGCGTCTTGCTAAAGCAGGATTTAAACATGTCGATACCTGGTTTCAATGTTTTAATTTCGGTTCCATCATTGCTATAAAATAACATCAGATTTAACCCAATTACAAAGGAATAACGAATGATTGATTTTGGTGATTTTTACCAAATTATCGCAAAAAATAAGCTTAAAAATTGGCTTGAAGTATTACCAGCACAACTAGCTAATTGGCAAAAGCAAAATTTAGATAACCGTTTTAGCCAATGGTTAAATAGCATTAAACACTTGCCAGCAATTACCCCTTTTCAAATCGACTTCTTACACAGCGTAACGGCTAAAACTGAGCAACCGTTATCTTCAGGGGAACAGCAAAGAATCACCCAATTATTGAAAACCATGATGCCATGGCGTAAAGGCCCTTTTCATCTTTATGGTGTGGATATTGATACAGAATGGCGTTCTGATTGGAAATGGGAACGACTAATTAATCACATTGAAAATTTAGAGGGCAAAACAGTTCTCGATGTTGGTTGTAATAGTGGTTATCACTTGTGGCGAATGGTTGGCGCAGGAGCTAAACTTGCCGTTGGTATTGATCCAATGGCGCTTTATTTATGCCAATTTGAAGCAGTAAGAAAACTATTAGGTAATGATCAACGAGCTCACTTACTACCCTTAGGAATTGAGGAACTGCCAAAATTAAATGCATTTGATACGGTTTTTTCAATGGGCGTATTATATCATCGCCGTTCGCCACTTGATCATCTTTACCAATTGAAAGATCAATTAGTTGATGGTGGACAATTAGTGCTTGAAACCCTGGTTATTGATGGAGTCGAACACCAAGCATTAATGCCAGGTGAACGTTATGCTCAAATGCGAAATGTCTATTTCATCCCATCTGTCCCCACCATGATAAATTGGCTACATAAATGTGGTTTTAAAGAGATAAAAATGGTTGATATATCGAAAACCAGTTTAGATGAACAGCGCAAAACAGACTGGATGGAATCTGACTCATTAGCTGAGTTTCTTGATCCGAACGATTTGACCAAAACGATTGAAGGTTACCCTGCTCCAATACGAGCGGTGTTTGTTGCCCGAAAATAGTGCAATGAGCTTATCGTATTAATTAACATAAAAAACGGGCTTATGCCCGTTTTATTCTTAATTCTATAGATGATATTAATTATTCTTTATAATCATTTGAACTGGGTAGTGATCTGAATACTTATCAGTAAAATCATCTTTGAGTACCTTAACATCAATCACGTTATCTTTAAGTGGTGGTGAGACATAGATATAATCATAACGTAATGGTACTGATGCTTGATCATAAAAGACTTTAGTTGGTGCGGTTGAGATAAATTCTTTGTGTTTTATCTTTAATGCATCAATATAACCCGCATCAAGTAGATTTTGTTGAACGGTATAGCTTAATTGGCCATTTACCAGATTATCAAGAATTGGTCTTTTCTTCTGTTTTTCTTTTATATCTTCTAAAAGCGTGCTTTTATCATAATCAGGTTTATCTGCTGGAGAGAATGAATTCAAATCCCCCGCGATTATCCATTTACCATTAGGATCACGACTGTATTTAATTGAATCTATAATCAAATTAATTTCATCGATACGCTTAGCCGTCCAAAACGGGTTCATATGGGTTATCACAAAATGATAATTACCAACATCTGCAAACAGCGCTCCATGCCATAAATTATCGACCACTTTATTCACATTTACGATAGGATATTTTGAGGTAATGGCAACTGGGAAAAAAGCAGGATCATCTGGTGACTCTTTTAACAGAACAGCGTATTTGTGACCATAACTGGCTGCAAATTTTTCAAGTTTTTCTCGAGTAAAGAAATTCATCTCTTGCCAGGCAATGATATCGGCATCTTGCGCTTTTGCCCAATCAATATATTTCTGCTTGCCTTCGCTCTCATCTAACTTCATCCCGTTATAAACATTATAACTGATGATTTTAAGTTGCTTAACATCATCAATTGATGCGTAAGCATTTGAAGCACTAAAAATAATACCACCAATTAATGCTGCAATTTTCAATCTAGTTTTACTCATAAGATATTCCTTTATTTTATTAACTCACTATAAATATTATATTGATTCGATTTTAATCAAAATTCTTTTTATGATTTATGTGATTTAGGTCAATATTATTATCTACAATTCGTGCGATTCGAATTTTATTCAAGGAAGGAGCATGATCTGTGAATATAAAGATTGGATAATTGCGATTTTGAAACTTCAAAAACCCCGCTCCTCAACTTTTTTTATAATATAAATACAATTCAATAAATTCAGAATAACGGTTATTGATAAAATAAAAGGCATAATAAAAATATTATGCCTTTTATAATTATTGTAGTGATAAATTACACAATGACTAAAATTTATTTGATAATATAGATATTAGTATCTTGGGTAAAATTTAAAAATTTTTCAAATGGGCCATATGCTTGGTAATAAGTCATATTTGGATCTATTTCTTTAGGACAAAGTTCATCAGATTTTCTTAAAGAATTTATGCCTTCCTCTCCACCTAATTTTTTATACTTACTAGCAAAGTCATCACCATTTAAAGTGAAAAGTTGTTTCCAATTATCTAATGTGTCTGCTAAATATTTTTTACCAGCATCACATTCAATTCCACCCAAATTAATTTTAGGGAATACGTATTGCTCAATCTCAGCAAATTTTACTGGTTTATTAGGAAAACTTACTTCAAATCCTGTCTCTGGATCTTCATTGGATTCAAAAAATTCATTTTTTAATAAGGTGATATAATCTTTTTCACGATAGACTTTAATTCTAGGAAGTTGGATATCTTTTTTGGTTTTAAATTTTTTAGGAAGTTCATTAGGGGCTTCCTGGTTGATTGAATAGTCCCAAGTATTATCTTCCCTTTCGATAAAAACATCATTTATCACTTTAACAGGTAGTTCAACTTCTTCTTCTACACCATTTATAATAATGGAGACTTTTCGTAAAGATTTTTCATATAACTTATCATAATCTTCGTCACTGGTATTTTCAGTAGCGTAGATATAGGTATGAAACATATAGTTGCTTTGTGTAGGATTAATAAAACCATCATTAGGAAACCTAGCTGGTTTAACGATAAAATCGAGCGACTCATTGTTATAAGCTAAATTATGCTTACCATATTCAAAAGTATAGGTAGTGTTAGAGTTAGCCGGAATAGCGAGTTCTTTACCATCAATGGCTACTACAATTTCATTATCAGTGGGATTATCAATCATACGAACAACTGACTTAGGTTCATCGGAACAGCTACAAAGCATAACGCCACAGACAATTAAAATGGGTAATTGAATTTTTTTCATCACATTCATTTATATTCATAATTGGGGAGATAACAATTTTATCATGGTGAAAAATCAAAATAAATGAATTATTTATCTTTAAATTGCTTTACAAAATAGTTTTTGATCTAATCAAAGTTTGAAAGCAGTTATATAAAATATGAAAAATATCCTAATAGTAATTAGGATATCTTGGAAAGATTTACTGCTGTGGCCAAATAAAGCGACCTTTAGCGTCAGGATCTTCATTAATAAATTTTCTAAGCTGATCTGATTGATAAAGTTTTTTTACATCTTGCGCCCACTTGGTATTTAAGTTTTCTTTCTTAACTACGACCATTAATTCAAGATTCGGAGTTAACTTTTCTTGAACTAAAACATTATCTGCAGGAATATGACTTAACCATGCTATTCCCCCAGGCATTATGGCATAATCAACTTCATTAAGCGTTCTAGGAATAATTTCAGATAATATTGCTTTAAATTTCAAATTATATTTATTTTCGGCAATATCATTTAAATCTAACGTTCCTGCTTCACTTTCAGGTTTTAAGGTGATCCAATTCAAACTTTGTAATAATTGTAACGAACGGGCTTTATTTGATGGGTCATTCGGAATAAGAATTGTCTGTCCATCAGCAATTTCATTTATTGAATGATGTTTTTGTGAAAAAAGCGCCGCGGATATTGAAGGAATATGAACTAAAGAAACAAGATCACTCTTAGTTTCTTTATTATATACATCTAAATAAGATTGATGTTGAGCGGCATTGAGATCGATACTTCCTTCAACTAAAGCGGTATTTGAATCCCTTAATGAACTGAAATTTACCATCTTAACTTTATAACCTTCTTGTTCTAAAGCAGGTTTTACGACTTTTTCCATCATTATATTATGCATACTTGGCGGCAAACCAACTACGATTTCTTTCTTCTCTTGTTGATTGTTTTTAGCTGAATCAGACTTGTTGTCACAGCCAATTAATGTAAATCCTAATAATATAAACAAGTAAATATATTTTTTCATTATCACTCCCTATTAAGATAAATTAGTCGAACATATTCTGATACGACTATTGAGTCATTATAGTCGGTGAATAACTATTGGGATAATACGAAAAAATTATATCTATATTCAAATTGGAAATATGTGAAATAAGATTAAAATATCGCTAAGAAAATAGAATATCAATAAATTAGTTAAACTAGTATCCTTAATATTATTAAGCTTTTGAGTTCAATGTCCTTATTTTATTAAAAAAATAATGGTATCCTTATGATTAGGACCAGATTTTAAACATAAGGATTATAATGAAAAAAACTATCATTTGCTTTTTATCATTTTTGATAATTGGCTGTAATCCAATGAGTGATAATGAGCAAGCTATTAATAATAATTACTTATTTTTTCAAGCTCCTGAACTTAAACCATTTTCCAAACCAATAAAAAAACAAATATTATCTGGTAGCATAAACCAAGAGTTTACTATAAATCAGCAAGGTTTTATTACCTCTGTTGTTTCACCCGAAATTAAACCTACTTTTAATCAATCATCAGATAAAGAATTTCCAGTCAAAATAGATATTGATTACCAAAAATCCTTAATGATTTTCTCGCAACAAGATCAATTTCTTTTAGAATTTTATATAAAATTTGATAATGACAAGAATATGACCGAAATTCATGAAGCAAAACTACCTATTGCTTGGTATGCTAATTATAATGAGCAAAAAAGATTGGTTAAGCTTACAAAAAAAACTGATCCTAATCTTATTACCTTCGTATCAACATTTCTTTATGACCAAAATAATTTGAAAAAAATCATTGAAGAAACCACAATTAAAGAAAATGATGAAACAAAACTAATGTCAAAAAATGAAGTTGAATATTTTTATAATAATCATCATCAAATTGATAAAAAAATAATTTATTTAGATGATTATATAACAAAAAATAACCAAAAATTAGAATGCCAATTTTATGATTTTAATCAATTTGGTGATTGGACGAAATATTATTGCTTAAAGCCTAATGAAAATTTCAGTTTCTTTGTTTTACGTGAAATTGAATATTAACCTTTAAGTAAATAAACAGGAGTATAATAATGAAAATCAAAATAATTCTGCTTATCAGTTTAGTGCTATTTGGATGTAAAGATAATCATACACCCAATATAGCCGTTGAAAATAGCTATTTAATTCATGCTGGTATAGATTTAGCCCCCTATTCCATTCCAATTAAAGAACAGTCAATAAAAGGGGATAATCCTGTAACTTTAACGGCAAATACCGATGGACTTATTGAATCAATGACTTTAGATTATTATAAATTTGTTATTGATTATAAAAATGGGAAATATGCTTATGAAACTGAGGATAAGAACCTGAATCTTGATATCAAGTTTGATCAAGCAAAAAACACTCTTTCTTATCAGGATGCTAAAAAAAATAATAAATTATTGGTAGATTATGATTCTAAGGGACGAGTAATAAAAATTGAAGATTCAATTCATGACTTGGATTTAATTAGTCAAGTTGATTATGAAAACGATCTTGTTTCTAAAAGGGTTATAGAAATTGGTCAAAAATACAATGAAAATGACAGTTTTATCGTTGTTTTAAGAGAATATAAATACTTTTATAATGATAAAAAACAATTGAGTAAAAGAATTCAATACGACTACAAAATTGAATTAGGCAAAATTGTTCTTGATGAAAACAATCAAAGAATAGCTGAGATGAAAGAAGAGTGTTCCTATGGTGATTATAATCAGCACGGCGATTGGACTAAAGAATATTGTTTAGGTCCAAATAAAGTGACGACGCATTTTTATTTACGAACTTTGGAATACTTTTGATTAAATTGATAAAAAAATCAATTTAAATATTATTTAAAATCAATTTGTTATTTAACCCTCGATATTTCAAATATAATATCGAGGGTTAGTGAGCTGTAAAAAACAGTTAAAAAACAATATTTTTAGATTGCTCCCATAATAACATGGGGGATATAAAGTTCCTCAAGATAAGCAATATCATCTTTAGTTAATGAAACTTTTAACGCGCCGACTGCATCATCCAAATATTGCGTTTTGGTTGCACCAATGATAGGTGATGCAACGCCTTTAGCAAATTGCCATGCTAGCGCAACTTGCGCCATGGTTACACCATATTTTTGTGCGATATCATTTACTCTTACAACAATTTCTCTATCTATTTGTTGCGTACTATCATATTTGGCAATAGCAACTTTATCAGTTTTACTTCGCAACGTATCGGTTTTCCATTCTAATCGGGAAAGCCTACCAGCCGCTAATGGGCTATAAGGAGTTAATGAAACATGGAATTGCTTACAGATCGGAATTAACTCTCTTTCATCTTCCCGATATAATAAATTATAGTGATTTTGCATTGAAACAAATTGAGTCCAACCATTTTGCTTAGCTGCCAGCTGCATATTATAAAATTGATAACCATACATTGCCGATGCACCTAATGCTCGGACTTTACCTATCTCGACCAAATGATGTAATGCCGCCATGGTCTCTTCAATCGGTGTACTATAATCAAAACGATGAATTATGTATAAATCGACGTAATCGGTACCCAATCGTTTGAGCGATCCATCAATTTCTCTTTCAATAGCTGTTTTAGAGAGGTGTCCTTCGTTAAAATAGACTTTAGTGGCCAAAACGACTTTATCTCTAGCGATATTTCGTTTCAATGCTCTTCCAACATATTTCTCGCTAGTTCCACTTGAATAAGTATTAGCTGTATCAATAAAATTAATACCTAGATCTAAAGCATGTTTAATGATGGCTTCACTTTGGTCGGGATTAAGTGTCCAGTCATGCATTTTACTGGCAGGATCACCAAAACTCATACATCCTAAGCAAAACCTGGAGACCTCAATATCAGAAGTACCTAATTTTATATAATCCATACAATAACTCCTCAGTATGTCAGAATCGTTTAAATAATTTAATAAATTGATAAAAAGTCAATTTTGATAATATTATTTTAGAGATAACTTTTATTGAGATAAACAGGGTATTCATTTATAGTATCATGAATTAAATTCATTAATTTTATATATTATGCATAACTATAATGAACTCAATTACTTTATTACTATCGCTGAAGCAAAAAGCTTTATTGGAGCAGCTAAATCTTTGGGAGTTTCCTCTTCCGCATTAAGCCATAGTATGAGGAATTTAGAAACTCGATTAAATCTCAGGCTATTTAATCGTACAACTCGAAGTCTTTCACTAACTGAAGCTGGTGAACAACTTTATAAACAACTAGCGCCTCTATTTAAACAGATAAATGAAGAAGTTAACGCACTTGGGGATTATTTAGATACGCCATCAGGTACAATTAGGATCAACGCATCAAATATTGCGATTGAAAACTTTATATATCCTAAATTAAGTCAATTTTCCTTACGCTATCCACAAATTAAGATTGAAATTGAATGTGACAATAATCTAGTCGATATCGTTAAAGATGGTTTTGATATGGGTTGTAGAATTGGGAATGACCTTGCTAAAGAAATGGTTGCTGTAAAAATATCAGATCCTTTGCGAATGGCCCTAGTTGCTAGTCCTGATTATCTAAAGCAGAGAAAAGAGCCTAAACAGATAAGTGATTTAGATCAACATCTTTTAATTGGCAAAAAAGTTTCAAGCCAACATGGAATGGAAACAATTTGGGAATTTACTAATAGTGGTAATATTATTCAATATCACCCCTCTACTCACTTCTCCATCAATAATCATTTAAGAAAACAGGCGATACTTGATGGCTTAGGTATTTGTTGGATTGGTTATCCTGACGTAAAAAATGAATTAGCAACTGGAAGACTTATAGAATTATTAAGCGACTATTCAATTACCTATGAGCCATTTTATATCTATTATCCAAGCCGTAAAGGCCACTCAAATGTTTTTAAACTTGTTTTAGATGCATTGAAATCTTAATTAGATTAATCTTTATATTTTAAAAAGGCAGTAATACTGCCTTTTTAATTTTCCAAAATGGCCTATCAATTTTTTAATAAACTATATTGATGATTAACTTCGTCAATTGCTTTGCGAAGATCTTCTTGAAACTGTGGGATAGTTTGTAATTTTGAGTACTCCACTGCCCCAACCATTCTACCGGCATTTACGTCAGTCTGCCAATGGGCCCCACAAATCATTCTACTTTGACCAAATTCATAGCCTCGTTTGATTAACGCTTCAGCATGTGAAGGTGAAATTTGAGCTAGAACTAAAGCTAATGTCCAACCATAAGCGGTATGACCTGATGGAAATGAACCATTTTGACGTAATCGTTCTTCTTCATCAACAGGCTGGCAAGAGTGATTACCAAAATAGACAAAAGGACGTTTTCGCATATAAAACTCTTTAGCCGTTTTAGTGGCATTATCAGCAGAATCAACCAATAAATCACCAAACATTTTATATAAAGTGGGTGTTGTTTCGGGTGATATTGTAATACCTAAAGGTTCAGAAAAAATTTCAGCTACATTTGCCGTATGCAAATCAGCATCCTTTGTTGCTTGTTTCCAGCGATCAGTATCTTTGAGATTATAACCATGTAAATAGGCAATCTTATCTGCTTCAAATTCAGGCGTACCTTCTTGAGGATAAATAGGCAAGTATTCTTTACTACTAACGGCTTGATCGGCAGTATGATATGTAACCCCAACTTCATGACCAAGAAAGTCTTCGGTTGATCCTTTTTGAAAAGCTAATAATGATGAAGAAAATATTAAAGAACAGTAGAGTGTTGAAATGAAAATTGTCAATTTTCTAACATTTATTTTTTCTGCCATATTTTACTCCTATTACCAAATTAATGATTAAACAGGCTTACTTCGGAGAACTTGGAAAAATTTTGATGATAATAATAACTTTATTTAGTATTAATTTTTTAGGATTTGGGTGAGCAATTGAAATATGATCTATTATTGGTGCCAGTGGTCGGACTCGAACCGACACGCTTTTAAGGGCGGCGGATTTTGAATCCGCTGCGTCTACCAATTTCGCCACACTGGCATCTGAAGTGTAAATAAGTAAACGTTGGCAATTATACTAAGCTTTGTGATATCTGCAACAGATATTATTATAAACGCAGTTAGTTGCCTAAAATTTCTACTACCATTTACGTTTCCAAGCAGGTAATTTTTTTAAAATAGTATAAGCGGTCTCTTTTGCCACTAAATAATCAACATTATGGTTATTTGAATATTTAAGAGTAACTTCTTGCCATTTTTCATCAAAGGTTTTCATTGAACCATCTGAATGAGCGCAATGTTTACAGTAGTTTTTCGACAAATCATGTAAAGGATAATCAGCAATAGCTGTCATTGGCATACCACAAGCAATACACATTTTCATATTTTAAATTCCAATTAATTTGCAGGTAATTAAAATAAATCGACTTAACCTGAATAAAAATGCTACTCCGAGTTTAGATTGAATACAAGATATATAAGAATGGCTATTTTTTATTAGAAAGTGAAATCGATTTGTGCAGTATTTATTTGATTATTATTTTGTTGTTGTAATAATTGATAGCGGCGTCTTAATGCCCTTTGCTTACATAATCGCAAAATTTCTTGTTTTTGAACATCTGAAAATTTTAACCAATTGAATCTTTCCTCCCTGGAACGAAAGCATTTGATGCAATAACCTTGCTTATCTGTCTCACATACTCGTCTACATGGGCTTTGTATGTCAAAAAATTCAATTTGATCCAATCTATCTCTTCCTATGAAGATCAACAACTATTAAAGCTCTTTTAAGCCTAATCCTTTACTTAATATTTTAAAACAATCATCACAATCATGTGTTGCCGCTTCAAGCAAAGTTTGTGTTGGTGCATGAATCAATTTATTAGTCAATTTATGTGAAAACTCAAAAAATACATCATCAATATTGGCACCTTGTTTAATTGCTTTTAACGCTTTTAATTCTAATTCACGCTTAATAACTTGTGCATTCTGGCGATATTGCTTTACATATTCAACAGCATGTCTGGTTTTTAGCCAATCGATATACAACTCAGCTTGCTCATGAATAATATATTCAGCTTCATTGGCGGCAATAATCCGTTGTTCTAGATTGTTCTGAACGGTTTGTTGCAGATCATCAACAGTATAAAGATAAACATTTTCGAGTTGACTAATTTCTGACTCAACATCACGAGGAACGGCTAAATCGATAAATAACATTGGATTATTATTTCGTTCATGTAGTGTCCGTTCAACCATCCCTTTGCCAATAATAGGTAAAGGACTAGCAGTTGAACTAATGACAATATCAACCTCTTTGAGTCGATTAGCAATATCGGGTAAAGAGATGATCTCAGCATCAATAATAGATGCTAATTTTAGCGCTTTATCTCTTGTTCGATTAGCAACAATAACATTTTTAAATCCATGATGTTTTAAGTAGCGAGAAATAAGTTCAATTGTCTCACCCGCTCCAACTAACATTACACTTAACTCAGACGCATCAGAGAAAAGATCACGCGCAACTAAGCACGCCGCATAAGCTACCGAAGCGGTATTTGCTCCAATATTAGTTTCAGTCCGAACAATTTTGGCTACATGAAAGATAGATTGAAAGAGTTTTTCAAGCTGAACTGACAAACAATTATTTTGTTGAGCAAAATTATAAGCTTGTTTTACTTGGCCAAGAATTTGAGGCTCTCCAATAATTAACGAATCAATACCACAAGCAACAGACATAAGATGTTCGACAGCTTTCTGGCCTTCATAGCAATATAGTGACTTATTAAAAACATCCAAATCAACGTGATGAAATTGTCCTAACCAATTTTCAACAGATTGCTTTACTCGAAAAAAATCTGCCTCATCCTCATAACTTAGGTAAATTTCTGTGCGATTACAAGTTGATAAAATGGCGCACCCAGTAATTAAAGGATGCTGATATAGACTGTATAATGCCTTATCAATAATCTCATTAGAAAAAGCAATTTTTTCTCTTAAAGCGACTGACGCACTTTTATGGTTTACACCCAATACTGTAATAGACATTGCATTGATTCTTTTATAATAGTTTATAAAGCGTCTAAATTTAAATATTATAGCTAAAAAAATAATAAAGGTTAATTACAGTTACTTTTTCTTATTCGCAAAATTATCAGCTATAATATGCCCTACTTTTGACCATAACTACTTAAGAGTTATTTTATGACAAAAATCAAATTTGCGTTACTTTTTATATTGCCATTAATGATTACTGCATGTCAAACAACAAAATACCAATCTAATGCATCAATCGAGCAACAATGGCAAAGCCATAAACAGATACTTGAACAAATTAATTCTTTTAAGGTTAATGGTAGTATTGCTCATACTGGAACAAAAACGAAAAACTATGGTCGTTTCCTTATTATTCAACAATCACAAGATCATTATGAGGTCAAATTAACGACACCTGTAGGCACCAATATTTTAACACTAAAGTCGGAACCAAACTATGCCGAATTAGTGGATAAAAATGGTGGACGTTATAATGATGTTAATATTGAAAGATTAATGAAAAAAGTTTCTAACATCAACATTCCTCTTAACTCTTTACATAATTGGTTAAAAGGATTTTCTGATGATAACCAAACAGATAAATTAGATAACTCAGGTAGGCTTGCATCAACATCTTTTATGCAAAATAACAATAAATGGACATTAAAGATTTTGAGCTATGCAACTTATACTTTCAAAAATAAAAAAGTTGATTTACCAGCCATCATTGAACTTTCACATGATGATGAACTTATTCGCTTAAAAATTAGCAACTGGACGTTAAACTAACGGAACAGAATATGAAACATTGGTTATCGCCAGCTAAATTAAATTTATTTTTATACATTACTGGACGTCGTCCAGACAATTATCACAATTTACAGACATTATTCCAGTTTATTGATGTTTGCGACAAACTGACTTTTAATGTTCGCAATGATGGTAAAATAAGATTATTAACTCAATTTGAACAAGTCCCTGAAGATAAAAATCTAATCACTATTGCAGCTCAGCGGTTAAAATCCTATGCAAATAATAGTGAACTCGGTGTGGATATTGCTATAGAGAAAATGATCCCAATGGGAGGAGGACTTGGCGGTGCGTCTTCCAATGCTGCAACAGTTCTTGTTGCTTTAAACCAATTATGGAATTTAAATATTGAGCAACAAACTTTAATAACAATAGGCCGTTCAATTGGAGCCGATGTGCCTATTTTCATTTATGGTCACTCAGCATTTGCTGAAGGTATCGGTGATCAGTTTCAACAAGTTGATATTCCTCAATATTGGTATTTAGTTAGTTGTCCTAATATTGAAATTTCAACAGTTAAAGTATTTAACGATCCTAAATTACAGCGTGACACACCTAAACGAACTATTGAACAATTAATGTCAATTCCTTTTGATAAGTTTACTAACGATTGTGAACCTATTGTGCGTGAACGTTATCCTCAAGTCGATCAGCTTATATCGTATTTGTCCCAATTTGCTCCAACAAGGCTAACTGGGACAGGAGCATGTGTTTTCACTCGTTGTGATTCTAAAGAACAAGCATTTTCGATACAAAATGAGCTGAAATCCCTCTCAGTCAAAAACTTTATAACTAAATCACTAAACTTATCACCGCTGTATGCAGATTAATTAATTTTGTTTAACATGATTAACCATATAAATATAACTAATTTATATGGTTAATCACCATAAAATCGAAAAAGTCCCAACCTTAGTGTATAGTATCATTTGGTATAACAAAAAGATGATGATCATAATACTCAACGCAATAAAGCCCTTCAAAACTTTTATAACCTTGATCAGCTAACGCGGATTTTAACCATTTTTCATCCTTACCTAGTTGCTCTAAAACATTATCAACGGGTTGTTCGTTTTCTAATACAATGACGGATATGTCCTTATCCCCTTTTTTTACTATTGATAATTGCCCATTAGGCTCCAAAATAGCTTTTTCAACACAATGAATGTTGAAAACATTCTTCATTCTGAGTAGTACTGCAAAACTAGCCAAATCTAAATTAATCGAGGTGAAAGCATCTAATTTTAATTTTCCATGATCCATTAATATAATTGGATTACCAACAATAAAGGCTTTAGCATTTTGACTTCGTTTTTTTAAATAATTAGAGGTATACATGATTGCTGTCCACATCAACAAGACAACAATAAAATCATATATGGTCAATTTAGGATTATAGATAATTCCACCAGCAATCCCACCTAATATCATATTCCCTATAAAATCAATGCTCGACATTTGCGACAGTGAAGTTTTACCTGTTATTTTTAGAAATAAAACAATACATATAAAAACAACCAATAACTTTAAAGCAATAATAATAAAATCCAGATAGTTAAGCATAGTACTCTCCAAATGTTAAAGACCTAAGCTAGTAAAACAATAAATATTAAAGTTAATACTGAAAACCTATAAAATTTTAGAAGAGATTTTAATAAATTAGAAAATTTGATTATATAAATCATGAGTAATTGAGTGACGCTTTAATATTAGATTGATATTGATTAATTTATCAATCTATTTTTTTCATATTGATAAAAAATATAATAAAAGATTAAATAAAAATAGTTGTCAATTTTGCGAAACAAAAGCTTTTTTTAATAAGCTTGATCCATCATTTAACAGTTCAAAATTAAGATAAAAAATGCTTAATCAAAAAGAAATTTATTACAAAGCGTTACTTGAAAAAGATGAAAGTTATGTTGGAGTTTTCTATGCTGGAGTTAAAACCACTTCAGTTTTTTGTATTGCTACTTGCCGAGCCAGAAAACCAAAATTTGAAAATGTTGAATTTTTCTCTTCATTCAAATCAGCGCTTGATGCGGGTTATCGACCTTGCAAAATATGTAGACCCACTGAAAACGCTGCACCTGACGAAATAATTAAAGCAATATCATTAATTAGCAATACTCCTAAAAATAAGATTACCGATTATCAATTAAGACAAAATCAATTAAGCCCTGAAATTATTCGCAGATGGTTCAAAAAACACTATGGGATCACCTTCCATGCTTATCAACGAATGTATCGAATTAACAATGCTTTCCAAGAATTAAAATCAGGAAAAAATGTGATTAATACTGCAATGGATAGTGGCTACAACTCCTTAAGTGGATTTGGTTACACCTACAAAAAAATCATGAAAAAATCACCTTCAACTAGCAATCAACAAGACATCATTTTAATTGACCGTTTTACTACCCCGCTCGGCCCAATGTTTGTTTGCGCAACTAGTCTAGGAGTTTGTCTATTAGAATTTGTAGATCGAAGAATGCTAGAGAATTTGAACAACTACAATCTCTACTTAAAATGAAGATTATTTTTGGTGAAAATAAACATATTAAACAAACTAAAGTTCAAATTGCCGAATATTTTAAGGGAACAAGAAAAGATTTTACCATTGCCTTACATACCCCAGGTACGTTATTTCAACAAACCGTTTGGGATTGCTTAAAGCAAATTCCTTATGGCGAATTAACCACCTATAAAAAACAAGCGCAAAAGATTAATAAACCACAAGCAATCCGAGCCGTAGCCAGCGCAAATGGTTATAACCGAGTTGCGATCATTATACCTTGCCATCGAGTAATCGGAACAAATGGAGAACTTATTGGCTATGGTGGTGGATTAGAAAGAAAAAAATGGTTAATTGAACATGAAAATAGAATCATAAAATCAGATACACACTCAAATTAATAACTATTTTTATCTAAAAAATAGATTAATTTAACGAAGTTAAAAGAGTATATTAAAAGGATTGATGAGAACTGCAGGATTGAGGATTCTTAACCATGAAAATAATAGTTTCCTTCAAGTTTTATCGGGTCTTGGCTAATATATAAGCTGGTTGCAGAATTATAATATCGTAACTAATTATGATAAAGCCCCGTTTCATGTTCCAATGTTATAATTTAATTATTAACTTTCATCTTCTATTTCCTCTAAAAATATATCCTGTAGATTTCCATTAAGTTTTTTTCCTTTATATGAAAATTGGAAATCTTCCTCTTGCCCTTTCAGATAACTGACACCGTCAATAATACCTAATAAATTAGAAATTGTATCTGTAATTGATAATTTTAAAAAAGATATAAATTTATCTTTGTCTTTTACATCTAACTTATTATAAAGAGATACTCCATATTTCCATTCCCCTTCTGGTAATTCATCTTGTTTATTATCCAAATTACTTAAATTGTCTTTATAATGATCTAAATTATTTTTTAATACTTCTATAATTATATTATTTACAAATTCTACATCGTTCATATTTATTTACATTTTATTTTAGATTTTTTAAACGCTTCAGGACACACTTCTTTATTAAGCTCTATGAGCTCTTTTAGCTTTGAATTTGGAATATCTGGATATACTCTTTTAAGTTCCCTAATTTCTCTAGCTAATAAATTTTTGCCGTATTAATTCCTTTTATACTCCTTTAAACTACAGTGTTTGTTATAAGATTTTTTATTGTATAACCCTGCTTTAGGAACTAATTTTTAGCTGGTGCTTTTTCTAAATCGTATTTAGGTATAAATTTACTCATTAATCCTCAAGAATTCTTAACTAATTTACCAAAATCTTATTGATTCCTGATGACAAGAATTTAGGTTTTATGCTTAACTCTATTTGTATTATCGAGTAAACAGACCTTTTAGCGGAAACGGAGTGTAAAGGGCTTACGCTCTGCCATTCTACGTTAGATTTTTATAACCTTTTTTTGCTTGTTAAATCCTTACTCCCTAATTCGGAATGAGAACTTTTAGACCAGTTGAATAATATTCTAAATTTAAAAAGCCGACTCATTGAGTAGGCTTTTTTATTTAGTTATTAATGTATTATCTAATTTTCTAAAATAATTTCTCTAATTTCAAAACCAATAATATTATTTTCTTTTAATGCATAAATTAGGTCTTCTGAAAAAAACATACCTTTTCCTTGTATATTAATAATATCATAATGATACTTATTAAGTAGAAATAGATTCAATGCTACTAGATTAAAATTTATCTCGTTATAATCTTGATAACTTTTGAAGTTAACTTTTTCATTTCTTTGTGTGTCATAAAAAATGGATTTTTTTAAATCTATTTCGGTATCAGGAATCATCGGAAAACCTATCAAATAAAATTTATCATTTTCCCATCCTTCAATACCTATATTAATTTTATTTAATAATGATGGGATTTTATACATTTTAATTACATCATAAGCCTTTTCTGAAATTATATAATTTAATCCAAATTCATAAGGCAAATAACTTATAAAATCTGTTCTTTTTATTTTTTTTCGCGTTGGATAATATTTTATTGAAGATATTTGTTCCTCATTAATAGATTTGAAAGTTTTTAAAAAAACTCTGTCTCTATTTTTTAAATTCTCATCAATATATTTGTTAAATTTATTTTTTTCCTCTTTAGAGATGAAAGATTTATTTTCTTTTAATTCTAATTGTGCTCCACCATTATTAATTCCAGTAATTACTGGATCATAAGAAACATCGAATTTTTTATATTTCATTTTTTTCTATATTATTTAAATCTTGTGCTTTTTTAGATACATTTTGTATATAACAACTACCATTCTAAATTTTTTCTAAATTCCTTAAATATCAGATTGGGTATAATATGATGTAAATCCAACCCCAGAGGATCAACCATCGTATTCGAATCATACACATTTGCATAAAAATTTGGGTTGTATCCTTCAAGTTTTATCGGGTCTTGGCTTATATAAGTTCCTGTATTACTGTCGTAATACCTAAACCGATTGTAATAAAGCCCGTCTAAATAGATTTTAAAACAACTTAAATATCAGATTAAGCAAATAACACTATAGTTAAACTATTAAAAAAAAGAAATTCCAATTCGTTAATATTTATGTTGATTTTTTAATTGCGAGTTTTTTCATTTATAAATATTATTGTGAAATAGTTAAAATTTTTACTTCTCCAATTATTATGCTTGTTCCTTCATCAAATGTTATTATTTCTCCTTTGTGTATATCTAAATCATCAGTCAGAAATTCAATAATTACATTCACTTTCTCTCCAGGAAATAACTGTTCTTTGTTTTCTAATTTAATTCTTCCTGAAAATTTATTATTTTTAATATTAAATAAAGGACGGTAGCCATTTGAAAATGGGGATTTTCTTCCTTGTTTGCCTGCTGCATCATTGTCGAGCATAAAAATGATTTCATCCAGTTGCTGTAATTGGCTCACCGCTTCGGTGTGTTCGTCCGTTAAGCCGTTGGTTCCGTACAGGGCAAGGACTTCGACAAGCTCAGTCTGACAAGCATTTTGCACAGTTTCTTTTATCTGTATTAGCGAAGCTGCATCTATAATGCTTTCAGTCAGTATCAGCTTGGTAGTTTCCGGTTTGGGATAATTCGGATATAAGCCCCTGCGGTTCTTTAAGTAAAAATGTTTGCTCTCGCTGTTGTTGTGGATGCTCCGTCCGTAAAGACTTACAGGGTTTCCGGTTTTGTCCCGGAGCATAAAGGTAAGGTAGTGCTTTGCAAATACTTTATAGCTTACGTTTTCGCCTGTTTGGTTATTGGTTTTTTGCAATGGTTGCAGCATCCCTATGTTTACGCATTGTGCTATCAGGCTTTGGTCTTTTCTGCTGCTGTGGTCGAACTGCCCGCTATTGAAGCCGATAAAGCCTTTCAGCTTTTCTATGTTCAAGGCTCTTTGCTTGCAGTACTGCTTCGCCGGTTCGCTGTGCCATACCGATGAGGCAAAGGTTTTTTCTAAGTGCTGTAAGATGCTTGGGTCTGTTGGTGGTTCTTCTTTTAGTGCTGTTCCTTGCTTTACATTATTCAATATTAACCCGCTATTTATCATTGTTTTTGCTTTTTCTATGGCTTCGTGCTTGGTGCAGCTTTCTTTGTACAGGATAAAATCTATTACGTCTATTGCTTTGCCGTGTGTTTTGCAATTGCTACTAAAACAATATACTGTACCTGTCTTTTCATACACCTGCATACTGGGCGTTTTGTCGTTATGGAACGGACAGTTTAATCTTTGGTTCTTATCCGTTCTCAACCCGTAATGTGCCAGTACTGCCGTTATGCTTAAACCCAGTCTTATCGCTGATATGTCCATTGGAAAATTATTTTAAAAATATTTTTTAGACCGTTTACGGCTCAAAGATACTCTATTCGGATTTATCAACAAAATTTATACGGCTTTTTTAGTCCGTAAAAGAGTTTTATATTTGTACTATTAAGTTAAATCAGGAGTTTTATAACCCTTTTAAGTGTTTTTGTTATGGATAGTTTCGGTAAAAGAGTGGCTGCATTACGCAAAGAAAGATGACACAGGACGAGCTGGCTAAGCTCCTCAATACTTCTATCTCGGTAATAGGCAGGTATGAACGTGACGAGATGATACTGGGTATCGAAGTGGCTAAAAAAAATTGCAGGTTTCTTAAATACTACGGTGGGTTATCTGCTGGGAGAAACGGACAAAGCTGACCTGTTTAAAGACCCCGTAATGCTGCAACGGCTGGCGGAACTGGACAATATGCAAAGCGAAGATAAAAACCATATCCTGCACGTGCTGGACGGTTTTATAAAATCTGTAAAACTTAAAAATATCGCTACGCTGTAAAATATTAAAGCCACTCTTTTTGAGTGGCTTTAATTGTTATTCAATAATAGGGCGAATTGGAACAACTCCGCCATTATTATATAATTTATCCAAATAATTTTTCACTTCATCAGACCAATAATACTTGGCGAAAGTCTTGTTTAGTAATGTATACCGACTGTCTTCAGTGTGCATACCATAATTAAAATGTTTTTTAATTTCTTTTTGTAAAATAGAACCATAATGCTTAGCATTTGGACTACGGTTACGATACCATAAAAATGAAGTATTTGTTATCTTAACTTCATTCTTTGTCCAAAAGTTTGTCATATAAATAAAGTCGTTTTTGTCATCAACAAGTGGACGATGATTTAGTAATTTTATTTTTGCTTCATAATCTTCCTTAGTACCAATATTGATAAGGATATTACTATCAACAAAATCCAACATACTGATACTACTTGATACAACTATACCACTTTTCTCAAAGTTTTTATCATTAAAAAAGACAAGGTTATTATTTTCTAAAAAATTATTTACAAATTCAATTATGCATTTTCTGGATGCAACTATATTTAGTTCCATTAGTGACAACTTGTTTTTGGTTTCGGCTTCTTATTTGTTTCTGGATGAGTATAGGAGCGAAAATGCACCCTTTCAGGAACACCATTGGCGTATCTGATTTTATTCAAATCCTGCATAGCTAAAACCTCTCTGGTAACAGGCTTTCCTTTTGCATTAGTCTTTCCTACATTACTCCAATGTGTTTTACCGTCAGCATCTTGCCAAACAATATCAGGACGTATTCCTGATTTATGCCCTCCAGGAGTTTCAAATAATTTTTCTTTTTCGTATCCACCTCCGTATATAATCGTACCTCCATCGGATATTATTTCATCTGCCCAGGATTTGATTGTTTGATTATGAGGTCCTTTTCCTCCCGTTTTAGGTCCACGTTTTGCAAGCCCGAACGGGTCTATCCACGCATTCGTGTCATGGACGTAGCCGTAGAGCTGTATGCCTCCGTGTAATCCAATCGAGTCTTGGCTTATATAAGTTCCTGTATTACTGTCGTAGTATCTAAACCGATTGTAATAAAGTCCCGTTTCAACATCCTCATACTGCCCCAGTTGCCTGAACGGAATAAACAGCTTATTGTTAAAGATATCTTCCCGTATTCTGCCATAGATGTCAAATTCTACCTGCCAAACCTGCTCACCTTTATCATCATAGGCCTGAATCGGTCTGCCCAAATAATCCTATACAATTGAGTAAGACTTGCCCTCGCATAACTTAGCAGTAGGGAGATAGCTTTACACTTCTTAATTTTTAAAATTAAGAATTTAAAACAGCTCGAAAACACTGAAAAAACAAAAAAGCGCTAAATCGCCAAAAATACGTAAAAAAACATTCTCAAACCGCCAAATACAAATTGATAGTTTGTAAAAAGGTGGAAATGTTGAACAGTAAAGGGATTTAAGCAATTTTTATAAATGCGTGACTTTGCCACTCCTTTTTTTGCCCCTTTTTTATTCCGCTTTTAGAGCGGAAAGGAATTAAAAAAACCGCTTCAATCAAAGCGGTTGAACTATTCAAAGTCATTTCTTCTACGAAAAAAAGGTTTTTTAAATCTATTTATATTGTTTTATGGATATGTATCTAAAAAGCCTTTTGGAGTAGGATATTTTGAAAAAAAGGTAACGTAATTTTTATCTAATTCAATATCAAAAATTTTTATGTCTGAATATTCTAATGCAAAATTATACTCTTTTAACTTCTCTTCTAACTCATCTGAAAGTGATATACTAAATAGACTAACACACTCCCAATACTCTTTAATTACATTCTTTATTTCTAAAGAAAAATGATTTTCTATAATTAATGCTTTATAAAAATACTGGTTCTGCTGAACAATATCAGTTATCCTTAAATACTCATTTATATATTTCTTATTTAAAGATATAATTCTATCTTCTTTTCTTGTGATACTCATAATTCTATGAACATTTAAATTTACTTGACAAATTCTTTAAATTGCCATCACTAAATCCATCAGCACTATCAGAATGTATCAATGTTGCATGTGAATACCCTATACCTTTTGAAGGGTTATAAATTACATCAAAACCTTCTTCTCTTATACTTTTTGCATCTATTTCTGCAATATTTCCAGCATTAATAATATTATGTAATCGAGTAGTTTTAGTAAAGCTTCTTTAGTACTACTCGCTTGAACTATTTAAAATTTCAAACCTTATTAAGGTCCTTATCCCCGAGTATGAAGTCGAACTCATAGATAAGCTAAATGCATAGAAAAAATTCAATTCTATAAGTTGGATTTTTAGATTATTTTAAATATCTATCTAAATTTTCTAATAAATAAAAATCTTCTAGGTTTTCTTTATTGTATCCCGTTTTTTCTAAATCTTTTTTTATGTGATTTAATAACTTTAACCATTCTTTGATAAATGCATCTATATCGATAATTAGTTCATTTGATACTTTCTTTATTTCATTAAGTATTTCATTTCCCCCTCTTAATGCAGTCCAATCAGATTTTATCTTAATAGTGTTTTTATATTGCAAACACTCCCATGTTCCAAAGAAAATATTACTTCCCCAATTAATTTTGAATTGTTTCTGATTTTTTAAAGAATTAATTAACAATAAAATATCTTTGAAAATATCTGAAATTTCTGCACATAACCACAATTCTAAAATATAACCATTCCAATACATATAAATTGATGATTCTCTTGTATATGGATAAATTGTTTGTAAAGCTTCATTTATAGTACTATCCTCTTTGTCTCTAGTTAAAAGATTATTAGGGTGGCTTATTAATAATTTAAAATTCATTATGATATCATTTTAATGACAAGTTGATCTTAATTTAGCTTCTTTCCCTTGGGCTATAGGTTCAGCTGTGCAATCTATTGGAAAACCATGAAATGTACTATCTCCATTATTTCTAACACTATCAGCATTTACAGGAAAATCCTTAAATCCACCATGTTCTAATGTATCTGCTAATTTTCCCGCATAATTTAAATCAACTTTATTTCCCCATTTTCCGTGTGGTAAATTCTCTGTATTAACTAAAATTTGAGCATCTTTATTAGATAAACTTTGTAGCATGACATTTCATTCCAGCATATCCATTTTCAGGTTATAAATCCAACCCAAACAGATCAACTTCCGATATATTCTAAATCTTAGATAATAGATATGTTTTTTAATCCTATTAACTCAATTCCTTTTAAGTCCACATTCTTACATTTTTCTATGACTAAATTTTCAATATTCTTCATTTGTTTTATTGTTTCTTTTACGTGAATTAAAGAATTGCAACTTTGAATAAATATAGTTTTGAGTTTATCACATTTTTCAAGCCCCTTAAGTGTAGTAAACTTTCCTTTTATAAGACGTAAGTATTCTAAACTATCAGTTTTGTTTAGAAAATATAAATCTTCAGATTCCACACCACCAATCATTAATCGGTTTAACAACTTTAGATTTTCCCAACCCGTAACTCCAGAATAGTATCCAATATTAAGGTTCTCTAGTTTTGGAAAATTGGAAAGGTCAATAATATCAAAGTCCCAACGTAAATTTTTCAAATTTGATAAATAGTACAAACCTTCAATGTTAGATCTTTTAGTAAGCGGAACTAACCAATGAAAAGTTTCAATGAAGTTTCTATCGTTTAAAAAGTCAAAATTTACAGTCTTTTTTTGATTATCATTTATATCTGTACGAATACAAACATCTTTAATGTTATTTTGTTGAGCATAATCAAGGCCGTCTTTAAGATAATCAAATAAAATTGTTATCCCTTTAAAGATAGATGTTTCGGTAAGATTTACTTTGTATTTTTCCATAATTATATTAAATCAATGACAAGTTATTTGCGCTCTTGATTTTACGTCAGTTTCATAATCAGCTCGTAATTTATCTGCTAACTCTGTTGTTTTTCTTGTAAGTGTGAATTTGTATACCAAGTTGATTTACTAAGCATATAATTGTTTAATTCTCTTTAGGAATATTATGTTTATTTCCCTGTACATATTTATCTACTTGATTAGTTTTGATAGAAATGGAACACTTATTCACCCTGCTTAATCCTTTCCTGTGTATTTGTACCCACTTACGAACAAAAATAAATAAGCTCCTTTAATCCCAACGGTTTAAGCCAAACATGACTGTCATGCAAATACACATAAAAATTCGGGTTATTTCCTTGCAGACTGATGGGGTCTTTGCTGATGTATGCGCCTGTTTCAGAATTATAATATCGGAAATGAGTGTAATTTTTAATAGGAAAACATTTACACTTTTTAACAAGCAAGCGCTCACTATCTATATTATATTCTGTTGCTTAGTTTCTTTCTTCACACACATGCAATATACTTGATTTTGAAAGTTATTTTAGTTTACGCAAATATCACATCTTTTATTCTTAAGTATATATTAGTTATTTTTTCAGAATTTAAACATTCATCATAATTGACTATTTTATAAAAATCATCTGTAGAATTATTACAATAAAATAAAAATATAGTGTGCAAAAAAACATTAAATAATCCTTTTAAAATATCTATATATTCAGGATCATTTATTGAATTATTTTTTAAAAAAAAATCTGTTTTTTTCAATAAAATATTCAGTCTTTTTTCATCAAAATAATTTTCTTTGTCTAATTTATAAATAAAAGTGCTTTTCTTTTCGCCCTCTATTTCATCTAATAAATATTTTTTTAAATTTTCAGCCATTATATTATTTACATTTTCTACCTTTTACTGAGGATTTAATTTTCTCTCCAGTTTCTCCAGATAATGCTCCCTTATGCTTACCTAAGCTATCATATAGCTCTATTTCCGTAATGTATCTAAATGGAATAAATCACCTTTTTTAACATTAGGAAGATCAACCTTTTTAATAACTTCATAAATTTTTGCTCCTTTTAAACTACCCTTAGTAGGTCTAATAGAATCTTTGACCGTATTCCAAAAATAAGAGCTAAATAGTCTATTTCCTCCTGCCATCAACCCAAACGGATCAACTTCCGAATTAGAATCAAACGTATACGCATACAAATTCGGGTTATTTCCTTGCAGACCGATGGGGTCTTTGCTGATGTATTGCCCAGTTTCGGGATTATAGTAACGGAACCGATTATAATAAAGCCCCGTTTCAACATCCTCATACTGCCCCAGTTGCCTGAACGGAATAAATAACTTATTGTTAAAGGTATCTTCCCGTATTCTGCCATAGATGTCAAATTCTACCTGCCAAACCAGCTCACCTTTATAATCATAAGCCTGAGCGGGTCTGCCCAAATAATCCGAAACAATCGAGTAGGACTTGCCCTCATATAGCTTTGCAGTAGAAAGATAGCTTTACACTTCTTAATTTTTAAAATTAAGAATTTAAAACAGCTCGAAAAACACTGATAAAACAAAAAAGCGCTAAATCGCCAAAAATACGTAAAAAAACATTCTCAAACCGCCGAATACAAATTGATAGTTTGAAAAAAGGTGGAAATGTTGAACAGTAAAGGGATTTAAGCAATTTTTATAAATGTGTGGCTTTGCCACACCTTTTTTTGCCCCCTTTTTTATTCCGTATTCTGAAAGAAATAAAAAATTGGTTGGTGCAATACCAACCAATTAATAATAAATTTCAATATTAACTAATCCAATGCCAATATTCGAGAGAAAGCTCGTTATCAATATTTTCTCCAACTAATTGTGTTTTATCACTACTGTTTTGAATAGATAAGTCAAAAGCATAATCGCTTACGCCACTTTCAATAGTGCTTATCAATTTAAAAAGAGAAAGCTCTATACAATACTTTACCCCTTTTTGTAATTGATCAAACTGCTCGGCATCTAATGTTTTTATTAATTCCATTAATGCTTTTTGTTCTTCATCTGGACTTTTAGGAATTTCAATGTTGTTTTTGTAATTCGATACTATATCTAAACCAGTATCTCTACTTGTTTTTACTATTTTTCCAAATACTTCAATTAGATTGTTTTCCATTATTAATACTCTCTTTAATGACAAGTTATTCCATATTTCTGTTTATTCATATCTTTTAGCTTTTCAATAGAGGTTTCAGGTGCGTTTGTATGTGTACGTAACATATCAATATCGTCCTGTAACAACTGTGTTGCTGTCATTTGAGAACGTGCTACTTTATTTTGAGATTGTAGTTTTGTTATTGTGGCGTGTTCAGCATCAGGCAATCTAACTGCAGGAGCATCTCCTGCTAATGCTGTTTGAGGATAGCGTACAACTTGCGTTTTTGCCAATGCTTTTTGAGGTACGTGATGAATACCTAATTTATCTCCTACAACATCTTTTGCTTTTAAATTATCATAAGTATCTACTTCGTATGCAGATGATAATCCAAAAAAATCTACCCAAGCATTACTATCATGCACATAAGCATAAAAATTCGGATTATTCCCTTCAAGTTTTATCGGGTCTTGGCTAATGTATGAACCAGTTTCAGAATTATAATATCGGAACCGATTATGAAAAAGAAGTAAATAATGTAATTCAGAATTTTAAAACTAAAAAGACTTAAAGATAATTTATCTAACGCTTTAAATAGATTAGAAATAACAAGCCAACCTAAAAGGTTGGCTTGTTATTATCAATTTAATTCAAAGATATCTTCTAAAAATTCATTAAAACTATTCCATTCTTTATCAAAATTATTATTTTTTAGTTTATCAATATTTCCACCCTCTATGAGTACAACATGCTCATTTTCTTTATTATATAACAAATAATCTTCTGTCTCTAAGTTAAATAATGAAATATACTTAAAAGGGATTTGTTCTTTCTCATGCAATATCTGTGTGACATTATCATCTGTACTTAAATCTGCTGCTATATCATATAATAAACCATATTTACCATAATATTCATCACTATATTTCGATACAAATTCAAAAAATGCACTATTGGGATTAATGTGGTATTTTGATAAAGTATTTTTATATTTTTCTTGGAACTCTGGAAGAACAGTACCATATTCTTCATCTAAATAGTTTTTAATATTTTGTTTTAACATATTATTTACATCCTATTTTTAATTTTCTTGTTTCTATTTCAGCATTAGCTCTATCTTTCCAATATTGTTTTCTATCAACATCAAAGACTTTTCTATCAACTGGATCATACGGATTAAATTTAGTCCCATCAGGATTAGGAGTTACTCTATATGGATGTAAAGCATTTGTATGTCCATATTGCTGATGTGAAGTAGCTGACAATTCAAATAGAGGTCCATTTGCTTGTTGTTTGGAATGATGTAAATTTATAGATTTGCCATCTGCTCCTATAGGAGCTAGTCCTCCTAAAGCTCTATCTAAATTAGTTCTACCTTTAGAATCAATTAAATCCCAATTTACATCTTGTTGGAAAATTTTGTAAGTATACCCTGTTCCTCCTTTACTAGGATCAGGAGCCGTCCAATCAATAACACTAAAGATATCTAACCCAAACGGATCTATCCATATATTACTATCATGCGTATAGGCATAAAAATTCGGGTTATTATCTATTTTGGCTAATACATAAGCCAGTTTCAGGATTATAGTAACGGAAACGGTTATAATAAAGCCCCGTTTTAAAATTTTCTGAATTTGAAGACAGAATCAACCATTACCTTTAGTGGATAAATACACAAAATTTAGGATAGTAATTTTGAATTAGTTATTTAATAATTCTTATATCCACTTTATTTTTTAAGCTATCTAATAAAGTGTAATCAGAAATTTTTTTACACTTTTCAATCAGTAAATCGTTCAATTTTTTGAGTTCTTTTATGGCTTCTATATTTTCTAAAGCGTTGTTCCGAACCAAAGATAAGTTATTCAAAGGAAGTTTTTCTATTCCTGCTAACGTTTCTATTTTTGAGCTATAGATATGAAGTTTTTGTAACTTTTTTAATTCTGATAGTTCATTAAGATTTACATTGGGAAAGTTTAAAAGTAACAAACCTTGCAGAGAATGTGCTTTATTTATATTTATTAAGCCTTTCCAATATTCACTACCTAGATATTCAATTTTTGGGAACTTTGAAATATCTATTTTAAATTTTTGCTTTTGTTGAAAATAAAGTTTTTCAATCCTCTGTAATGAATAAATTGAATCTAAATTTTTAATATGATCTACTACGCTTACAAAGGATATTATTTTTAAAAAATCACCAACCTTTTCAAACTCTTTAAAATCTACTTCTTTTTTAGATACCCAAATTATTTGAACATGGTTAATTTTTAATTTAGAAGCATATTCTATTCCTTCTTTGAAAGAATCGCTATATATTGTTAGATACTTTCCATCTAAATTTTCTCGTATTTTTTTATCAAATGACATTTGATTCCTTTTACTTTTTAATTATTAAATTTAGCTTGTTTAATATAAAATTTCCTTTTTTATCAAGCACATAATACTAATTTATTTCCTTTGAAATCTTACCCGATGCACCATATATATTTGATCGGATTTTTGTGGATTGGAATACAAATTAAAAAAACAATCGTTCTAAAAACGAAATAATCCTTAAGAATTCCTAACTACTTTATAATATCTTTAATCTACTACTAAATAATAAGAATTTAGGCTTTACCACAAAATGACAAAAACAATCTAACTTTTGGATTGGCTTGTTGTTATTATTTATTATAAATTATAAGCTTCATCTTCTGTTTTCATCCCGTTGATAAATTTTATTAATGAATCTGATATAAAACGTATTGTTGATTCTGGACTATCATCATAGTCTTCTAAATATCCTATATATATCTTATCATCATTAGCATTAATGCAATATGGATATCCTCCATCATCAATAGCAAAAGGTATATAAGATAAAGGAATTAATTTCTTTTCAACCGCTAATGATTGATATAATTCTTCTAATAAAATATCGTTTTCAGATTGTTTATATTTCATGGGTAAAAATAGTTTAACACTAATATCTACATCGTTATCTTCATCTATATAAAAATATTTTTCTCCTTCAATTTCACCTCCGTTATATTGAATGTATAGCTCAACTAAATCTTTTGGAAATTTAAGATTCATTCTTTTACTTACATCCATAATATCAGACTCGGTTAATTTTATTCCTGTATTTATAAATTTTTGCATTATAATGTATCTTCAATATATTTTATTTACATGTAGGATGCCATCCTTGTTTCTTAGAAATTTCGACGGCTTCTTTACTATCATATTTCACACCAAAATGATCTGCAAATTGTCCTGCTGATCCCTTATGTGGATACGAATCAATATGTGTTTGTGTTTTTACTAATTGCATTGTAAATTTTCCTGTTGTTGGGTCAAAATCCGCAACATGATGCCAAGTATAATCTTTAGCATCTTTAGCAGATATACCGGCTTCTTTATAAGCCTGGGTAAAATCAGAGCTTCTTCTACCAGTTAGTTGTATTGTTACAATATTTTTTTGATTTCCTGTTGTTGGAAATAGATCAGCATGCCCAGTAAAATCAACAGTATTTGTTACAGTCATTAACCCGAGCGGATCAACTTGTACATTGCTGTCAAAAACATACGCATAAAAATTCGGATTGTTTCCTGCTAGCCCGATAGGGTCTTGGCTTATATAAGTTGCCTGAATGGAATAAACGACTGATTGTTAAAAGTATCTTCTCGTATTCTGCCATAGATGTCAAATTCCACCTGCCAAACCAGCTCACCTTTATCATCATAGGCCTGAGCGGGTCTGCCCAAATAATCCGATACAATTGAGTAGGACTTGTCCTAGCATAGCTGACAGACACCTATAAAAAACGGGTAACTGTCAGCTCGGGTTTGAGCTAATACATCTAAGATGTTACTTGCATAAAATAAAATTGAACTTCATAAAATTTATATTAAATTTAATGTTTATAACCAATCCCATGAACAGTTTTAATTAAAGTTGGTGTGCATGGATTAATTTCTATTTGTTTTCTTAATTTTGAAATATGTTGATCGAGCGTTCTGCTATTAGGTAAAAAATCATATCCCCAAACATAATCAAAAAGCATATCTCGAGTAACAACCTGATTTTTAAATTGATATAAACACTCTAAAATCTTAATTTCTCTTAAGGTTAATTCGATAACCTGATCGTTTCTTTTTGCATACAATTCGGAAGAATAGACATTTAAATCACCAAATTGAAAATAGTCTTCTTTAGAGCTATTTGAATATTTTGATTTTAAGTAACGTTTGGCTATTGCTTTGATTCTTGCCCTAAGTTCATGAATACCAAATGGCTTATTCATATAATCATCAGCACCGAGCTCTAATCCAATTACTCGGTCGATCTCTTCATCTTTAGCAGATAAAAATAGAATTGGCACATCCTCATTTAATTTACGAATTTCACAACAAACAGAATAACCGTCAAGTTCAGGCATCATAATATCTAAAATAATAAAATCGGGTTGATGTTGATTAAACATTTCAAGTGCAACTTTACCATCATTTGCTTTGATAATCGTATAACCTTCTTTTTCTAGAAGATCTGACATACCATTAAGAATATGCTTATCGTCTTCAGCAATTAAAATCTTCATTTTCTAACTCCATTAAAATAAGTGAAAACGCAATTCCTGGATTCTGATTCATAACTTTAATTTCACCATTGATCTGATTAGCTAACTGATTAGCAATCGTCAACCCTATTCCAGTACCTGAAACCCCTTCGGTTATGGATGAGCTAACCCGATAAAAAGGATCAAAAATCTGTTTTAATAAATGATTAGCAATGCCCTCACCATAATCTCGAACCGTAATTATCACCTGTTTTCCCGATTTAGTTAAAGATAAATCAACTTGCTTGCCCTTAGACGCATATTTTTCAGCATTACTCAGAAAATTATTGAGAATTTGCATTACACTGTCTTCATCCGTATTAACAATACAATCACTTGCAATATTAGTGATATTAAGATGTAACGATTTTGCCTCTAAAATAGGACTAAAGGTATGATATATCTGGTTGATTAGCTCGGTTAAATTAACTGGTTTTATATTGACACTAAGTGGTTTATTAAAACTTAAAACATTTTGAACTAGCCTAGTTAATCTCTTACTTTCAGCACTGATTACATGCAAATAATCAGGAATGGGCGCAGGCTCATCTTCTAGATACTCAGATAACATTTCAGAGTATAGTGTGATATTGGTTAGAGGTGTTTTAAATTCATGGGAAACTTGTCCAACAAAACTAACCTGCTGCTTTGCTAAGCGCAATGTTCGAGTATATTCTCGATAGCTATAGAAAATCAATCCAAGTATTACGGTAATGAAAAGACCAATAACAACAGAACCTAATAAATACAAATTAACAACATTTGGGGAGAAATAATAATAGGTTAAATGCCAATTTTGTAAAGGATAGTCAAGCGATATCAAAATTTCATTATCAGATTTTTCACCATTGGTATAAATCTGTTTATCGCCATCGGATAATTTAAAATTATCATCAAAAGCTTGCTTATCTAATAAATTGATCATATCAAAAGAAAGCTTGATGTTAGAAAGCTCAAAACCAATAATATTATCCGATTGAATTGACCAGTAAATTAAGTGGTTATACATTTGATACCAACCAGAACTTGGTTGAAACTGTTCAGTATGATCTTGTTGATTGAATAAAACAGAATTATCTAAAGCGATGGATTCTACTATCTTATGCCATTGCGAATCATACACATCACTTACAAATAAAATTTTATTTTTATTGATGATAAAAATATTTTTAATATCAGTTTCAGATCCTAATAAATCTTCCGCTTTATCGTTGTCGTCATTAATTTGAAGTGTCAAACTACTCAAATAAGATAGACGCTGATTTAGCAACGATTCAATCGATAACTTGATATTATTTATACGGCTTTTGGCGAGTAAGATTTGGTTGCTTTCTCGTAATAACACTTCGTGTTCTACACTTCGCCAACCTAAATAGCTTATAAACGCTATTAACATCATTAAAGATAAAATCGTTGCTAATCTTTTCATAATTATTTCTTAATTACATTGCTTTTTGACTCAAACTGCTTTTCAGCTGAAATTTTGTTGAAAACGTCTTTATCAGCTTTAGCAGCATCAGCCATAATATTATTTTTTTCAATTTGGCCTCTTAATCTTTGTTTTGCCTCTTCTGAGGATACTGAATTTGAAATTGAGCTAAGTTTTTTACTATTTTCCATAAGAATATCTTCTGCTTCTTGGAACCTACCTAGATTGTGATACTCTAAGGCTTTTTCATTCTCAATGGTTACCTTCTGGATCTCTGATTCAGCTAAAACTTCTTGAATCATTGAATCCTTGACCAACTTTTTATCATCGGTATACGCTACGCTTACAAATTGAGTTTCGTGTTCAGCTTTATTTTTCAATAAATTGTCATATGATAAATCAATTTGAGCTAACGTTTTACTTTGGCCAACTTTTCCTTCCTCAGGGATGACTTCTAACAGTACATATTTTTCTTGATTTGAAAACAATTGATTCATTTTAATCGTAACTTGATTACCTTTGATTACACCATCTCGACCAAGTAAACGCACTGGTTTAACGCCATCTTTCAATTGGATAGTAATCACAACATTTTGAGCAACCGTGGACATCACGTCAGTAAACTCGTGAACAAACATTTTTTCAAGATCAAAAGTATTATTAACAAATACATGATTACCATCACTATAACTTGCGATAGATGACATTAATATTTCATTATAATCTGAACCGATCCCCATTGTGGTAATAGCAATATTCTTTTTAGCCGCAATAATAGCTAATTGAGAAAGTTCAGCTACTGAACTAGGACCTATATTGGCTTGACCATCAGATAACAAAATAATACGATTAACTTTATCTTTCGTAAGTTGGCTTTCAACTTGTTTTATTCCCTTACTCAATCCTGCAAATAAGGCTGTTCCTCCACCTGCAACTAAATTTTTATTGATTAGTTTAATAATTTGTTCTTTATTCTTTACTTTAGTTGCTGGAACAATAACTTTCGCATCATAATCATAAGTAACAATAGATAATGTATCTTCTTCATTTAGCATATTAACCGCAAAAATAGCAGCTTCTCTCGCTTTTACTATGCGATCGCCTTGCATTGAACCTGATTTATCAATAACAAGCGCTAAATTGATCGGCACATGTTTATTAGAGTTCGCTTTTTCACCAGTTAATGAAACTTTTAAATAATTGGTTTCTTCACTTCCTGCCATAATAATAGGTGAAGACAATTCTGAACGGACGTTAATTTGTGAAACTTGTGAACTTGGTAGAATTGTCGTTGCATAGCTAAATAAACTAGACAAGACAAAACCTAACATGACAAATATTTTAATAAATTTCATAGTATTTTCCTTCCTATATAAAGTTTATTCAATTATTCATCAATCGCCAAATAAATTGTCTAAATAATGTATTTAATTGTAAAAAGTTGTAAAAAGTAAAACCGTGATAAAAAACACCTATTAGTACTTAAACTAACCAATCTCTCTATTTTACGGTGCGTTAACTGTTTGTTTATTGCCAGTCTAAAGTGCAAAGGTATATAATAAAAAATTAGTCGCTCTTGAAGAGAATAGTTAGAGAACATTTAAAATGACTCAATCAAAACTTGAACTTATTAAAAATAGCATTATCACAATACCAAATTATCCTAAACCAGGTATCTTATTTCGTGATATCACCAGTCTACTTGAAAACCCTATTGCATTTAAAACATCAGTCGATCTTTTAATTGAGCATTATAAAGATAAAAAAATCGACAAAGTGGTTGGCACCGAAGCTAGAGGTTTTATCTTTGCAGCGCCACTCGCGTTAGCATTAGGCGTTGGTTTTGTACCGGTAAGAAAACCAAATAAACTACCGCGTAAGGTATTTAAAGAAGAGTATCAACTTGAATACGGTACAGATACCTTAGAAATGCATTGCGATGCGATCAAACCTAACGAACGAGTGTTAATTATTGACGATTTACTCGCAACTGGAGGCACCGTTGCAGCTACCGCAAAATTAATCCAAAAAGCAGGTGGTATTGCTCAAGATGCGGCATTTGTAATTAATTTACCTGATTTACACGGGAAAACAAAATTAACTGATTTAGGCATTAATTGTTTCACTCTTATTGATTTTGAAGGTGAATAATAAATAGGGCAAATTATTGCCCTTTTCCCCTACTGTTCTAATTTACGATTTAAAACTAACCTTTTATTACTTCTTGTAACTAAGTAGATATATACTTATTGCATTATCATTGTTACTATAATTAAGAATAAGCAATACCTGTTAAATTATAGTTATTTAGGTAAAGTAATGATTATATTAAAAAAGTTTAACAACAATGCTGTCATGGTGAATAAAAACGGACATGAAGTTGTTTTAATGGGCAATGGACTGGGATTTGGCGTCAGTAAAGGCGATAGTGTTGATGAAAAACGAATCGAAAAAACATTTGTCTTAAATGATATGAATCATCAAATTCTAGTTAACACACTATCCGAAGTACCTGATAACTACATAAAATTGACCGAAAAAATAGTAAGATTTGCGGCAAAAAATCTCGATTGCCAGTTCAATGAATATTTTTATCTTACTTTAGCCGATCATCTTTACCACGCTATATTACGAAACAAATTAGGTAAAAATGTTATTAATCCATTGAAAAATGAAATCAAAAAAATCTACCCAAAAGAATATTCAACAGCGAAAAAAATCATTGACCTAATATTTGAAACGGAAAACATCATTTTTGATGATGAAGAAGCCACCTTTATTACCCTACACTTAGTCAATGGTCAACATAGTTTGTTATCATGTGAATTTGAAGCACAAAATATACCGAGAATGGTAAAAGAAATTGTAAAAATTGTAGAGTTTCATTTTTCTGTTGAACTGAAAAAAGATAGTGTTTATTATGATAGATTCATATCTCATTTGAAAACTTTTATTGAACGAATATTTAACGATAATCAATATATAGAGCACACTAATGATCTCGTTTTTTTCGAGGATCTGAAACAAAAAGATATTAAATGCTATGAGTGTGTAAATAAAATAGTAAATTATATTGAAAAGAAACAAAATATTCATGTAGCAGAGGATGAGAGGTTTTACTTATTTGTATACCTTTATAGAATAACACATTGATAGGATTGTTACTGTCGATAAGACAGGCGATACCAAAATCAATGTTGATAGGATTGTGACTATAGAAAAAAATAGGCGATACCTAAAGCAGATGTAATTTTACATCATGGTTTAGGTATTTTTTTTGATTTAAGGAAACTTAAAAGCTCTAAAATTAAATAAAAGCGCGATATAAATCTCATCTCGCTAAAGCGTTGAGATAAATTACCGATAGCAACGATCAAACTTATTAGGATTGTGACTATATAAAATAGGCGATACCTAAAGTGGATGCAATTATGCATTCTACTTTAGGTATTTTTTTTGCAAAGATAAAAAGGAAAAATAACATGAAAAAAACAGTATTTCCAAATGACTTCTTATGGGGTGGCGCTATTGCCGCAAATCAAATTGAAGGGGCATGGAACGAAGATGGTAAAACGATTGGATTATCTGATTTATTTATTTATAACAAAGATAAGGACAACACAAAATTACATGCAAGTGATATGACCTCACAACAAGTTGAATTTGCTAAAAATGATAAACATGGTTATTACCCAAAACGACACGGTATCGATTTTTATCATACTTATAAAAGTGATTTAAAATATTTAAAAGAAATGGGATTTAAAACACTTCGCATATCAATCAACTGGGCTAGAATCTACCCCACTATCGACACAACAAAACCCAATGAATTAGGATTGAAATTTTATGATGATTTGATTAATGAAATAATAAAAAATGGAATGGAGCCAATTATAACCATTCTGCATTATGAAATCCCCTTATATATCACTGAACAACTTGGTGGTTGGGAAAACAAAAAAACGATTGCACTATATGAAGTCTTTGCAAAAACCATTCTCGACAGATATCACGACAGAGTTCGATACTGGATACCAATAAATCAGATTAACTTAGTCCATATAGAACCTTTTATTTCAATTGGAACCTGCATTGATAAAACCGATAATTATGAATTATCAAAATTTCAAGGTGTCCATAACCAAATGGTCGCAAGTGCATTAGTAAAAAAATATGCTAAGCAACAAAAATTCAACATCAAGATTGGTTCTATGTTAGCCGATTTAACCGCATATCCAGAAAATGCACACCCTGATAACATACTATTAGCTTTAAAACATAATAGGCTGAACTACTTCTATACCGATGTACAATTCAGAGGAGAATATCCCGGATATATTAACCGATATTTTGCTGATAATGACTTAACAATTGAAGTGTCTGAACAGGAAAAAACATTATTAAAAGATAATACATTAGATTTTTTAGCTGTCTCTTACTATTTTTCACAAATGGTATCAGTCGATCAATCAAGAGAATTCTCGACATCTTATGCATCATCAAAGAAAAATCCATTCATTGATGCAACTCCATGGGGATGGGCTATTGACTCAAAAGGATTATACAACTGTTTATCTTGTTACTGGGATAGATACCAAAAACCTATATTAATTGCGGAAAATGGTTTAGGAATGCATGACAAATTAATCAATGAAACCGTAAATGACGATTATCGAATTACTTATTTAAAAGCCCATCTCATTGCCATTAACGAATGCTTAAAAGATGGTGTTGATGTATTTGGATTCTGCGCCTGGGGACCTATTGATTTAGTTAGTGCATCCACTCAAGAAATGGAAAAACGCTATGGCTTTGTTTTCGTCGATATTAATAATACTGGTGAAGGAAGCAAAAAACGCTATCGTAAACAATCATTTCACTGGTACAAAAAAGTCATAGCTACCAATGGGAAGAGTTTAGGAGAATAAAGCAATGGATAATAAAAAACTAGCAGAACAAATTATCGAATTTGTTGGCGGTAAAAATAATATAATCCGAGTTTGGAATTGCATGACACGAATTCGATTTAACTTAAATGATGAAAAGCTAGTTCAAATAGATAATATAAAAAATTTAAACATCGTTATTAATATACAAACAACGCCCTCACAGTTTCAAATAATTATCGGAAAAAATGTAGATGTAATTACAAAAGAAATCAACACCATTTTAGGAAATATAACTAAAGAAAACTACATTTCAAAACCTCAACATAACAAACCTAAAATAACCTTAAAAGGGGTATTTAATAACATTATCGAAACTATTACTTCAATTTTCTCCCCGATTTTACCCGCTATCATCGGTGCCGGAATGATGAAAGTAATATTCTCACTCATCACAATATTCAATTGTTTTCCGCCTACAAGCGGAGTATTTCAAATTTGTAAATGGATTGGTGATTCAGCTTTCTATTTTCTTCCCTTTTTACTAGCGGTTTCAAGTGCAAGAAAATTCAATGTCAACGAATTTGTCGCTCTGTGTTTAGCGGGCGTGCTAATGGCGCCAAATCTACTCGCTGGTGCTGAAAACAATTTGCCATCATTAAATTTTATAGGACTAGCTGTACCCTATATGAACTATAGCGCATCAATCATACCAATTATTCTTTCGGTTTTTCTCATGCGCTACATTGACAAATTTGTAACCCTCTTTTTGCCAAAAATTTTAACGCCTATTTTTCAATCATTAATTGTTTTAATTATCACGGTACCAATAATGCTTATTATATTGGCTCCTTTAGGTTTTTATATTGGCGAATTTTTATCTAAAGGTCTAATTAACCTATTTAACTTTTCTGGTCCTATTGCTGGGGGATTACTTGCCGGCTTTAATCCATTAATTGTGATGACAGGTATGCATTATGCTTTTATGCCAGCAGCCATTCAAAGCATTGAAACTAATGGATTTGATAATTTTTGGCTACCATTTGCGCTAATCAGTAACTTAGCACAAACTGGTGCAATCATGGCAGTGATGTTGAAATACAAAATCAAACAAAATAAATCTATTGCCTTATCCACTGGCATTTCAGCATTCTTTGGAATATCTGAACCTGGATTATATGGTATTACCTTAAAGTTAAAAAAACCTTTATATGCAGCAATGATTGGTGGAGCTGTAGGCGGAATTATTGCAGCATTTTTGAATGTCAAAACCTATGCTTTTACCGCACCAAGTATTTTTGCTCTACCAACTTACTTATCAGAACAAGGGAGTAAACAAGCATTTTATGCTATTTTAATTAGTGGAATAATAACTTTAATTGTCAGTTTTGCATTAACATTAATCTTCAAATTCGATTTGCAGGAAAGACGAGATAACATTAATGAAGAAGAAGCATCTGAAGCTTCGCTAGATATCTATGCACCACTAAATGGCAAAGTTGAAACAATAAAAAATGTACCAGACACCACATTTGCAGAAGAAATAATCGGAAAAGGCGTTGCCATTTATCCAACCCAAGGTATTGTTTACGCACCTTTTGATGGCGAGGTTAGTGTCCTATTTCATACCAAACATGCGATTGGATTAACATCACAATCAGGTATTGAACTCCTGATACATATAGGACTTGAGACAGTTGAATTAGAAGGAAAATATTTTGAAGCTTTTGTTAAAGCTGGAGATAAAATTTATAAAGGTGATAAACTTATTGAATTCGATATCACTAATTTAAAAAATCACGGCTATAATTTACTCACTCCAATTGTTATCACTAATCACAAAGAGTACAAATCAATTGAAATAACTGATATGTCAGAAATAACAAATCAAGATAAATTATTAACAGTAATAAAATAACTCTTAATTTTATTATCTCAATTGATGCAAATTTATTACATAATAGACATGTCATAAAGCGAACAACTTAATGACATGTCTATAAAACACAAAGTTAAAACCTTTAAAGTTTCTCAATTCCTTCAATTCGAACATTACCCTACCCAACCAAAAATGAATAATGAATAATAAATCAAAATTACTGCTTGATTAACCATTTAATGTGAATTATTATTCATAAATAAAGCATAAATATTAAAAAGAGAAATAAATAAAAATGAAAAAATTTAACCATATCATCACCAGAACACCTGCAAAATCCCTAATAAATGGATTAACCTCTGCCAATTTAGGAAAACCAGACTATCAAAAAGCGCTTGATCAACATAACAACTACATTCGAGCATTACAGCAATGCGATGTCGATATCACAATATTACCTGCCGATGAACGATTTCCAGATTCTGTTTTTGTTGAAGATGCCGTGTTATGTACGCCCTGTTGCGCCATTATCACTCGCCCTGGCGCAGTAAGCCGTCGTGCAGAAACAGAAATCATCGTTGATACTATTGAACGATTTTATCCTAATAATGTTGAACACATTACCGCCCCTGGCACTGTTGAAGCGGGCGATATTATGATGGTTGAGAATCACTATTACATTGGTTTATCCGCTCGTACCAATCAAGAAGGTGCCAACCAAATGATTACTATCTTAGAAAAATACGGACTAACCGGTTCAGTGGTGACTTTAGAGAAAGTATTACATCTAAAAACCGGACTTGCCTATTTGGAACACAATAATTTATTAGCTGCGGGTGAATTTATCACTAAACCAGAATTTCAACATCTCAATATTATTGAAATACCAGAAGAAGAGAGTTATGCCGCTAACTGTATCTGGGTTAATGAGCGAGTCATCATGCCGGCTGGTTATCCAATTACTAAAGCTAAAATTGAAGCGCTTGGCTATCAAGTCATCGAAGTTGATACCTCAGAATATCGCAAAATTGATGGCGGAGTTAGTTGTATGTCATTGCGATTTTAATTAAAACTTAACTGAACAATTAAAATAAGAAAACGATATGAATATGCCAGTAAGAAAAAAGCTTGGCATACTCCCACTTACATTAATGGTAGTGGGCAGTATTGTCGGTAGTGGTATTTTTAGCCTTCCTCAAAACATGGCCGAAGGGGCTGGTGCAGGTGCAATTTTAATTGCATGGGTAATAACCTTATTTGGCATGTTTATGCTTACGCGAATTTTTCAGTATCTTTCAATTCGTTTTTACAAAATCAATGAAGGATTATATGGCTATGTTCGTGAAGGATTTGGTGATTATATTGGTTTTAATGCCGCTTGGGGCTATTGGATATCGGCATGGATGTCATGTGGCAGCTATTTAGTTATCCTATTTAGCGCATTAGGTTCATTTGAGTGCTTCAATTATTTTGGTAATGGCACAACTATTCCTGCTGTGATGGCTGGACTTATATTCTTATGGATTATCCATTTTTTTGTCATAAAAGGCATCTATCAAGCATTCTTACTTAATTGTTTAGTGACATTAGCTAAAATTGTGCCTATCTGTCTATTTATTGTTTGTGTCGTTTTAGCGTTTAAAGTTGATACTTTTAACATGGACTTTTGGGGGACACCTCAATTAGGAACCATCCTCAGTCAAGTAAAACATACCATGCTTTATACCGTATGGGTTTATTTAGGGATTGAAAGTGCAACAGTTTATGCCGCTCGAGCTAAAAATATAATTAGTATAAGTCGAGCCACCTTTTTTGGTTTTGCTATTACCAGTCTATTATTAGTCTGTGTTTCGGTACTATCTTTAGGGATCGTCCCACAACACGAACTAGCACAAATGAAAAATCCATCCATGGCCTTAGTGATTGAACATGTTGTAGGTAGTTGGGGAGCTAAATGTATCAACATTGGTTTGATTGTGTCGGTCAGTGGTGGACTATTGTCTTGGTTAATGTTAGCGGCTGAAATGCTGTTCCTTTCTGGCCAAGGAAATCAACATACCGTACCTAGTTGTTTCGGTAAACTTAATAAAAACAGTACACCCGCTAATGCATTGTGGTTAACAACGAGTTTAATTAGTGTACTTATGATTTTGGCACATTTTTATCAATCGGGTTACAACACCTTAATTCAGCTATCAACTTCAATGGTACTCATCCCCTATCTACTATCAGCATTATTCGTGTTTAAACTATCTATAAGGCAACGAAAAAAATATCTATTATTCATCGGTACACTGGGTTCAATTTATGGATTCTGGTTAATCTATGCTGGTGGAGTGTCTTATTTATTACTATCCATGATCTTATATAGTGTTGGATTATTATTCTACCTTTATGCAAGAAAACAAAGGCATCTATCATCTTTCAGTTATTTGCATGACAAAATTTATGCCATAACCATAGTTATACTAGCTATTATAGCGATAATATACTTCTACATTATTCCGCAATAACCAAAAAGGCATTATTTACGAAACAGATAAAAATCAGCCAATAATTCTCTAAATGGTTGAGAATACCTCCCATGGTCATCACGCATACACAATGATTGACTAAGGAAATTATCATTTTGATGAAATGAAAAGGCCATCAGTGCCAACGAAAAATCCTTATCAGCTGAATATTTTACTTGCATTTCACTGCATAAAAATAACCTATTTAACTCGCATAACTGTTTAAATTTATCTGCAACATGATAAGGTAATACTAAACAAAATAATCCATTTGATTTTAATAAACGAATTACCGCATCAATAAGTTGCTGATAGTTTAAACTCTCGGTATAACGAGCCAACTGACGTTCTGTATTTCGACATTCGACTGCTGATTGGAAATAAGGTGGATTAGTTATAATCAAATCATAACAAGCATTATCATCTATTCTAAATTGATTAACATTGATATTTAATGCTCGGATCGTTTGAAAATTAGCATTTAAGCTATTTTGCTGACATTGCATAATCGCTTGCGGATCAATGTCGATCGCATCAATTTGACATGAATGGTTTTCTAAACGCTGGGCAAGCATCAATGCAATAACGCCACACCCAGTACCAATATCTAAAACATTTTGTACATCAGGTTTAATTGGTGCCCATGCACCTAACAAGCAACTATCCGTTGTCACTTTCATGGGACTTTTATCATGAGCAACAAAAAAACGCTTAAAGGTAAATCCACCTTTTTTTAATGGTAGCTGATTATTTGGCATGACTAAACTTTCTAAATAATGGCTTATTGGACGCGATTGCATCAGCCCAACGAGTTGGCTCCGGCAAACGGTAACCGCGTAAACATTGTTTGACCCAATGTAATGCGCTGTCCTGACTGATTCTATGACCTGCGGAAACAAATAACGGATTACAATTATCCTTACTTTGTAAAACCCAACCTATCTGTTCTTGCTTATCAAACAAAGGCGTTACATTTCCCGCTTTTTTCGATTGAGGCTCGAATTGTCCACATAATTTTCTTTTTGCTACACCAATCGTAGGTATATCGAGCAATAAACCTAAATGACTTGCAATTCCTAATCGTCTGGGATGAGCAACACCCTGCCCATCAACCAACAACAAATCAGGTTTGTGCTTAAGCTGTTGCCATGCTTTAAGCAATGCCGGATACTCCCGAAAAGACAAATATCCTGGAATATAAGGAAAATTTGTTTCCAATCGAGCAATATTATATTCAACCACTTCAAAATCAGGAAATGTCAATATCACAATCGCAGCACGAGTTATCATGCCACCTTGTTCAAAACCGACATCCGTCCCACCAATCAATTTTATTGCTGGGTTAAAATCATCCACCAAGCTAACCTGATTGGCTAATTGCTGTTGTGAAAGTTTTAATTGTGCTAAATTAATAGACATTTCAACTCTGCTGAGTATTATTAGTTTCAATAAAATGATTTTACCAGAATAAGTATGCCTTATACATTAGCAAATCCAACCGAATTAACCGAAGAAATAAAAAAAAGTCGCTTTATTGTCAATGCGGCACCCATTATAAATGCGGAGCAGGCTGCACAATTTATTGATAGCATTAGTGATCCAAATGCAACTCACAACTGTTGGGCATGGAAAATAGGACAACAATATCGTTTCAATGATGATGGAGAACCTACCAGCACTGCTGGGCGCCCTATTCTATCAGCTATTGAAGGACAAGATTGCGATCAGGTCGTCGTTGTTGTGACTCGCTACTTTGGCGGAATTAAATTAGGTACAGGTGGACTAATCCGTGCTTATGGTGGCTCAGCAAGCCATTGCTTACAACAAGCTGAATTAATAGAACTTATTGCCAGAACAACCTTAGAATTTCACTGTTACTATAACGAGTGGCCTATCATAGAAAACCGACTGAAGGAACTCGATGCAATTATTGAACAACAAAATTTTGATGCAGAAGGTGTTACAGTCGGCATCGCTATCACACAAGACAATTTGCTCACACTTAAAAAGAATATTAGTGATATTACTCGCGGAAGAGTGATTATTGAATGAAATCTGAAAACTTTTTAAATACCTTCAATAACGTTAAATTTAAATATACTCTTGATTGAAATGACTTCGAAATAGATAAGCATAAAAATAATTTAAATACTGCTTCAATAAATGCACTCAGCACGTTGGAAAATATACAGTTAAAGTAGAGGGATGACGTTTAAAATTAATTTAAATGTTTTTAATCATTCAAAAAATGACCTCAAAAACCCCGCTCCTCAACTTTTTTATCTATCCCTTCAAGGATAGATAATTGCTAGTGATAAATATTTAGTTATTAAACTCATATACACTACCGTCACCCCATGTGCCAATGTAATAACGGCTATTATGATAAGCTAATGCAACAGCTTGAGATAAGTTCGAAACTAATGTCGTCACTTTTTTGCTTTGTACATCAATTTTTCGCACCATACCGGCACCATTATCAACCACTGCCACTACATTTGGTGCAATTCGTACAATACCTACACCTGGGCGACTAAATTCGGCGCCGAGTTCCGTTTGAATACCATTTGGACTGATCATAGTTAGATGTCCACTGTATTGAGAAACAACTAAACTATTATCCGCTAATTGAGTCACGCCAACTGGTGTAGTTAATCCACGAGCAACAATATTTTTTTGTTTTGTTTGAAGATCAAGCGAAACAATTTCACCTGTTGAACGATTAGTGATGAGTAATTGCCCCTGATTAGAAAAAGCGATTCCGGTAGGCGTATGATAACCATCAGAAATTTTTTGTGATTTACCATCACGATTAATTTTTAAAATATAATCATCGCCATAAGATGAAACATACATATTATCTTTTGCATCAAAAACTATTCCAGCTGGTGAAGATATACCTGAATAAAAAGTCTCTTTTTTACCATTAGCATTTATTTTCAAAATTGAATTATTTGACCAATCTGTCACATACATCTCCCCTTTACTATCAAATGCGATTCCTGTTGGAGCATTGAAGTCTGAGGAAATCTTTGTTAAACCAGCCATAGATGACCCTCCATAAAAACAGCAAAATATAAACATCAACATACGCAGTAAAAATTTTTTCATTATTAATTTCCTTATTTATAACACATTAATTTTTAATACTATTTTTAATTAATCGAATCGCAATTAACGCTAGGATTAAATTAACGATAGACAAAAAGACACAAAGTATTATGGCTCCATTCCAAGCTTTATTTTGATAAACAATACCGAGTAAATAAGTACCAATACTACCGCCAGCCAAACAAGCAAGAAGATATAAAGACGAAATAGCACCTCTAGAACTGATTGGTACAATTTTATTTAGCATTGCAATAACTAATGGTTGAATACCAAATACGAATAGGAATAAACAAAAAATACCTAATCCAATAACATATAATGATGAGCTAAATCCGATAGTAACAATCGAGACACATACCGCTAACAGACAGATGATGAATAAGTATTTTTCATTGATGACTTGAGTTAATTTACCAGTGATCATGCTTCCAACAACCGCACTTAGACCAGCAAAATTCAACCAACCTAAAACGGTTGAAGATAAGTAAAAAGGTTCGCCCTTCAAATAAAAAGTGAGTAAAGAAGATATTCCAAGATAAACAAAAAATAGTAAAAAACCGATTACTAAAAAAATAAAGACAGTTTTATCAAGAAATAATTTAAGTGCAGAGAAATACGTACCAATCACACTGGTTGTTGGAGATTGATTTGTTGTTTGCTTTATGCCAAAAGGAATAAAAAGACATACTACAATGATTAATCCCGCATAAATGATAAAAGCAATCTGCCAAGACCAAAAATCAGTTAACATCGCAATCACACTACGGCTAAAAATGATGCCAACAATTGAAGCTGAAATCATAATTCCCATTGCTTGTGGTAACTTATGATTTGGCGTGTTTTTAGCGGTATAAGCAAACAGAGCAGCAGGAACAGCAGCTGCAAAAAAGCCTATTAATGACATAACAACCAGATATATATCAAAACAATCAACGATCACCGATAAAATAAGACAACAAATGGTACCAATACTACCAATCAGAACTAATAACTTTGTTGAAACGTTATCCGAGAGTGGACCATAAATAAAAAAAGAAATCGCATAAAAAAAACAAGATAAACTAAACACATTTCTCGCTTCTAAAATATCAATATGATAACTTTTTGATATTTCTTGAAAGATAAGTTGACTTATATAAACTGAACCGACCAATAGCACAATTAAAATTGCTGACAAAATTAGACTGGATTTTTTCTGTATTGTTTCTTCTTTTAACATAAATTTCATAATAAAGATTGATTAGTTTTCAAGAAGACTATCTGACAAATAATTAATTTAAAAATACATATTTTGTTATACGAAAATCGTATAGCCAAAAATGATGATTAGCAAAAGATGTAAAACTCATTCATAATAACTAAATGATTATCGTGCTAAAAAACTATACGACGATTTGGACACCAAACTAATTGATGTATTAAGAACTGTGTAATTATGGACATTTACAGCAAAAGATTACCGACTATTAAGCAATTACAATATTTCATTGCGGTCTGTGAAGAACTTAGCTTTACTGGCGCAGCCAAAAAACTTGGTATCAGCCAACCTCCTCTTTCAACTCAAATTAAAAATTTGGAAGAAACCCTACAAAGCACACTATTTTTAAGGAACTCTCACAATATTGTATTAACCAATGAAGGCGAAATACTAAAATCTAAAGTAACACAATTATTAAGTGATCTTTGTTCAATGGTTAAATCAACAAAGCATCTAGAAAAAGTTATTATAGGAACAACTAAAACCTTAAGTTTTGACTATATTCCTTATTTCAAATCGTTTTTATCCAAATTTAGTGATGAAACAGAAATATATAAACATAACTATACCTCTAAAGAGCTGCTACTTGAGTTACAAAAAGGCAATATTGATTTTGCCTTTGTTTCGGATTATTCAACTAGAGATTTTACTGAAAACTCAATACTAATCTATCAAGAACCCATGACCTTAGTATTGCCAGCTCATCACCCATGCAGTAAACAAGATAAAGTTAACCTTAATGATGTGATTGATTTACCACTGTTTTGGTTTAAACAACATTTAAATCCATTTTTTTACGACCAGTGTGAAAAGGTTTTCAATAGCTTAAACCACCCACTACATCGTCGTGCCGAACTTGCTGATAATTTATCTATGCTACTGGAAGTTGCATTAGGTAAAGCAATAATGCTTTTACCACAATCGATGACACAAGTGAAAGTCGATGGTGTTATCTATAAAAAGTTGATCAACAACCAAGATAAAAAATTAAAAATAAATATTTATCTGATATGGCGTAAAAACATTAAAACTTCAACAGTCAATCAAGCAATAATTGATTATTTTAATCAGCATAAAATCAGCTAAATTAAACCTCAAAAACCCCGCTCCTCAACTTTTTTTGCTAATTTATTCATTATTGAAATGGTGTCAAAAATGTTGAGGAAAGGGGTTTTTGGTAAATTCTTTTAAACTATTTTTCTTTTTTTAGTTATTAAATCGCCTTTGGTTGCTTGTACATAACAAAGCCATTACAATTATGCAAACTAATCACTTTTCTTTTAAACTTATGATTACTTGTACAGATGCAACTTTAGATGATTTGCCTTTTATCGTGAATGTATATAATTCAACAATTGCTAGTCGCCAAGTAACAGCTGATTTACAGCCGGTGTCTGTTGAAAGTCGTTTAGCGTGGTTTGAGCAGCATAATCCACAAAAACGCCCACTTTGGTTAATCAAATATCAAAATCAACCTTGTGGTTGGGTGAGCTTATCATCATTTTATGGCCGTCCGGCTTACGATAAAACGGTTGAAATTAGTTTATACATTCATCAAGATTTTAGAGGGAAGAAAATCGGTCAAACCATAGTGACTGAAATTGAATTATTTGCTAAGCAAATTGGTATCGAAGCCATACTTAGCTATGTTTTTGGGCACAATACGCCTAGCATAAAACTATTTGAAAAACTTCATTATCAACATTGGGCACTACTCCCCAAAATTGCCGAACTTGATGGCGTCAAGCGTGATTTAGTTATTTTAGGTAAGCATCTGGATTAACACATCTATCTAACTTAGTTATGATTTATTTTTTTCAAAAGGGATACTCCACACATGGGCAATCTAAGAAATCTTCAATATTTATTTCAACAAGCAAAAATTACGAGTATTTTAGTTCTGCTTAATGTTGCATGGTTTGTTATTTCTCATCTACTTGATTCTCGTGGTTTTTCAACATATATGGAAAACGCCTTCTTGATTGACTGGGGTGCTGATGTTGCTCAGTTAACTTTTTCTGGTGAATATTGGCGTTTATTTACCAATATCTTTGTACATGCAGGATTAGCTCATCTTGCTATGAATATGTTAGCATTATGGAGTGTTGGGATTGTTTTAGAACGATTGATCCCACCATTTTCTTTTATTGGTATCTACTTATTGTCCGGCTTATTTGGTAGCTTAGCGAGTGACGTTTCAACCATTCGTCATAGTGTTATTAGTTGTGGTGCTTCGGGGGCTATCTTAGGTATTATCACTGCACTGCTTGCCTATTCACTCATCAATCGTACCGATCTGCAAGAGATGCCTATCAAGTCTATTGTAATCAGTTTATTTCTGACTCTGGGATTAGGTTTGTTACCTTCTATTGACAATATGGCGCACATTGGTGGTGCGATTACAGGGTTTATTCTAGGTGGGATAGTTACGGTCTGTTTGAAAAAATTTCGCTATCAAAGCAATATTTACACTCTATTAATCTTAATCCTCTTTGCGGCATCGTGTTTGCTGTTATATTCAATTTATCAATATTATAAAACAACATATGGTTTTAATTATTAAAAATAAAGGCGCAAATTGAACTTTGCGCCTTTATTATTTTATCTAATTTATTAATAACTACTTAGCACTCGAGCCGGATCAATTTTATATGCTCTTCGAGCTGGGTAGTAGCTGGCAATCAAACTCAATAACATTGCCGTAATAAACACAATGACAACATCAAACAGATGAATTTCGGATGGTAAAAAATCAACAAAATAGATGTTGCTATTTAAGATTTTATGTCCCATCATCGACTCAAACAAACCCATTATGTTTGAAAGTTGCCATGAAACGATAACGCCAAGCACCACGCCAATCACACTACCAATCAAACCTGAAATTACACCATACCAAATAAAAATACGTTTTATAAGATTATTGGTTGCGCCAAGTGTTTTAAGAATAGCGATATCTCGTTGCTTATCTTTAACTGCAATAACTAGCGTCGATACTATATTAAAACAAGCAACGCCAATTACGACAATCATCGCTAAATACATAATTTGTCGAATCATTTGAATATCACGATACATAAATCCAAATGTACGTTCCCAACTATTAAAATCGAGATTTTCTTCAAGATTCAAGGTTGCCTGGCCAATAATATCACTAGCTTGATAAACATTATCTACATTGATCATCAATCCTGTGACACTGTCACCAATATTGAGTAGCTTTTGTGAATCAGTTAAAGGTAATAAAGCCACATTGTTACTCAATGAACCACTAAGATCTAAAATACCATGTACTTGTAAACGAACTCGACGAGGTGGTTTAAGTTGTTCTGGATTGTTTGAAACCGGAATAAGCAAAGAAACCCACTGCCCTTCTTGAACTGCAAGTGATTTAGCTAAACCGGCACCTAAAATGATTTGTTGATTATCTGCTTTAAAATCTTGCCATTTATTATTAAGTACATAATTAGGTAATGCACTTATCTTCTTTTCTTGTTCTGGGTCAAGTCCTTGTACTTCAACCGCACCAAGCTTGCTACCATTTTCAATCAATCCCGTAAAACTAACAAACGGCATGGCAGATACAATACGTTTATTTTCTTGCAGTTCAGTTTGAATATGCTCCCAATTTTCCAAATTGCCCATATGAGAATAAACTTGTCCATGAGGCACGACCGATAAAACTCGATCATTTAATTCACGCTCAAAACCATTCATGGCACTTAAGCCAATGATCAGCGCAGCAATACCTATAGCAATGCTCAGAGTTGAAATAATTGATATCAACGAAACCATACCGCTTTTACGGCGTCCTTTACGGAATTTTATGGCTGTGATTAATGATAAATTCATAATTCATTTACCTTTATTTCACCGAATGAGACAACTGCCCATCACTCATAATCAATTGATGATCGAGTTGATTTGCTAAAGCGAGATCATGCGTAACCACTAAAAAAGCCGTACCATGTTCACGATTAAGTTTTATCAGTAACTCAAAAATTGAATCAGCTGTTGATTTATCTAAGTTACCCGTTGGTTCATCAGCCATCACGAGTGCCGGATTATTAATCAACGCTCGTCCTATCGCAACGCGTTGACGTTCACCACCTGATAGTTCAGATGGACGATGATTAGCACGTTTAACTAGATTTACCGACTCTAACATCGCCATAGCGCGTTTTTTAGCTTCGCTAGGCGAAGTGCCTCCAATCAACAAAGGCATTGCTACATTTTCAAGCGCAGTAAAATCAGGCAATAGATGGTGGAACTGATATACAAATCCAATTTCTTGGTTACGCAAATGTGCTTTTTCTTGTTCTGATAAGCGATTCAGTTGTTGAGATTTAAATGTGATTTCACCTGAAGTTGGTTTGTCTAATCCACCAAGCAAATGCAACAAAGTACTTTTACCTGAGCCAGAGCTACCAATAATTGCCAGCAATGATTTAGGATAGATATCAAACGAGACATCTTTTAATACCTCGGTCACCATTTTGCCTTCTTTATAGGTTTTATAGAGATTTTTAGCTGAAAGAAGTGGCTGTGAATTATTCATAACGTAAAGCCTCGGCTGGTTGGATATTGGCTGCACGATATGCAGGATAAATAGTTGAAATTAGCGATAACATAAGTAATCCGAAAATAATAAATATAATTTGTGCAGGTTCAACTAGCGTTGGTAATTCAATACCAGCAAAGGATAAACCAAGCACCGACATCAACTCATTTAAATATGAGGCTAGTAACAAACCAATGGCGCTACCTAATAAAGTTCCAATGACACCTGAACTAGCACCTTGAATAATAAAAATCAGCATAATCTTAAAACGTGATAAACCCTGCGTTTTTAATATGGCCACTTCGCCTTGTTTTTCCATAACTAATAAGCTAAGCGAAGTAATAATGTTAAATGCCGCAACAATTACAATTAAACTAATCAACAGCCCCATCACATTTTTTTCCATCTTAATAGCTTGGAACAGCTCACCACGTTTTGCTCGCCAATCGGTAAACACCAAGTCTTCAGGTAATGGATTTTTTGTTACTGACGAAATTTCAAGTGGATGAGCTAAAAATAGACGCCAGCCACTAATATTATTAGCAGGATAACGTAATAAATTTCTAGCATCAGTTTGATTGATATAAATTAACGCTTGATTGATATCATGATTAACGGAAAACAACCCGCTCACGGTAAATAAACGTTGGGAAGGAATACGCCCTACTGGTGTAATCTGACTGGCATCGGTGACCATCAAGCGAATCTTATCGCCAACTATCACTCCTAATTGATCGGCTAACGTCTGCCCTAATATTACATTATAGCTGCCTGCCTGTAAGGTATCGATTGAACCAGCATAAACATAATCTTCAATCGGATCGTGGTCGTCAGCAGTAATCCCCATTAAGGTGCTGACCGTGATACTTTGTTGACTTTGTAAAACCACATCACCTGTAATAATCGGCGTTATCCGCTCAACACCTTGGATATTTTCAAATTGCGATGAAGTGATAATACTAGAATCAATTTTACCTGTTTTAGAGGTAATTTGTGCTTGAGGAAAAAACTTTAAGATACTATTTTGCATCTGCTCTTCCAGCCCATTCATTACCGACAATACCACAATTAAACCGATAGAACCAAGCATGATTCCAATCATAGATAGCCAGGAAACAAATCGGCCAAAACCATCGTTTTTTTGCCCATATACATAGCGTAAACCAATATAAAATACTAATGGACGAAATATCTTTGACATAATAGTTATTAAATACCTGAAGTTTTCAATCAACTTTTTAAATTTTAGTTGCTTATCATACAGGATTAAACAGTTATAGAAAACAACCATATAATTACGTTATAATATCACGATAACTTTGTCGCAATTATCTATTATTCCAACATGCCTAATAATATTTCTAGCATCATTCCTAAAAAATCAGGTGAAGTTAAACAAGTTGGTCAACTTGTCGGTTCTTCATTATCTCAATTTTGTGCGCAAGTCATTGACGCACATGATGGTTTAGTGGTGATTGTTACAGATGATATGCAACAAACAACTCGTCTCCATGAAGAGCTAAAACAATTTTCACACTATCCGTCGATCTTCTTCCCCGATTGGGAAACGCTTCCTTATGATAGCTTCTCACCGCACCAAGATATCGTGTCAGAACGATTATCTTGCCTTTATAATCTAGGGCATTTGACCAAAGGTGCATTAATCTTACCAATTAATACGCTTATGCAAAAAGTTTGCCCGCAGAACTATTTAGGTGGGCATGTCTTTATGATGAAAAAAGGCTTAGCCATAAGTCGGGAAAATCTACGCTTGCAACTTGAAAATGCGGGTTATCGTTCAGTTAGTCAAGTCATGGAACATGGTGAATATGCTACTCGCGGAGCATTATTTGATATCTATCCGATGGGCAGTGAAAGCCCTTACCGTATTGATTTCTTTGACGACGAAATAGACAGCATTCGGACCTTTGATGTCGAAACTCAACGGACTCTCGATGAAATTACCGAAATTCAACTACTACCTGCTCATGAGTTTCCTTTTGATAAAACATCAATAGAATTGTTTAGAAGCCAATGGCGAGAGAGATTTGAAGTAAGGTTAGACCCTGAAAGTATCTACCAACAAGTTAGTAAAAATATTTTACCAACTGGTATTGAGTATTGGCAGGCATTATTCTTTAATGAACCGCTCACGCCACTATTTAGCTATTTTTTATCTAATACACTGATCATTAACACTGCTAACATCGAACAGTTTGCTAATAAATATTGGCAAGATATTACTCAGCGTTATGAGAGCAGAAAAGTCGATCCTATGCGACCGCTTTTAGAACCAACAATTATTTGGTCAAAAACCGATGAAATCTTTGCTCATTTCAAACACTATCCACGAATTACGGTTTCACGCGCTCAAATCACTGAATCGAACAAAAGTATTAATTTACCATTTAGTTTACTGCCTGAAATGGCTATACAGATTCAGCAGAAAAATCCCTATTCACATTTTGAACAATTTACTCAAAATTTTAATGGCAGGATTATTTTTTCAGTCGAATCAGAAGGTCGAAAAGATGCATTGCTAGAAATATTAGGCCGTATAAGAATACATCCAACCACCATCACTCAACTTAGCCAACAATCGGATAATCGTTATTGTTTAATGATTGGTGCTAGCGAACAAGGTTTTATCGATCATCAACAAAATTTGGCCTTTATTACTGAAAACGAATTATTGGGCCGTCGAGTTATTCGTCGTAAGAAAGAGAACAAGCAGGCAATTAATACTGACAGTTTAATCCGTAGTTTAGCAGAATTAACACCCGGTAAGCCTGTTGTGCATCTTGAGCATGGTGTTGGTCGCTACGCTGGTTTAACCACATTAGAAACAGGTGGTATTACTGCTGAATACCTTATTTTACTTTATGCCAATGATACTAAACTCTATGTACCCGTTTCATCGCTAAACTTAATTAGCCGTTATTCTGGTGGTGATGAAGAAAATGCTCCACTCAATAAATTAGGTACTGATGCATGGAGTAAAGCTAGACAAAAAGCTGCCGAAAAAGTACGAGATGTTGCAGCTGAATTGTTAGATATTTATGCTGAACGCGAAAGTAAGCCAGGCTTCGAATTCAAACAAGATCGTGAACAATACGAGCTGTTTTGCCAAGCTTTTCCTTACCAAGAAACGGAAGATCAGCAAAATGCCATTGGTGCTGTTATTGGTGACATGTGCTCACCTTATGCTATGGACCGATTAGTTTGTGGTGATGTTGGTTTTGGTAAAACCGAAGTGGCAATTCGTGCTGCATTTTTAGCGGTGATAAATCATAAACAAACCGCAGTCTTAGTCCCGACTACTTTACTTGCACAGCAACATTATGAAAGTTTTTGTGATAGATTTGCCAATTGGCCAATACGCATTGAAAGTTTGTCACGATTTAAAACCGCTAAACAGCAACAAGCTATAATTCAAGAACTCGCTGAAGGTAAAATCGATATTGTTATTGGTACCCATAAACTTTTACAAGAAGATGTAAAATGGAAAGATTTAGGGCTTTTAATTGTTGATGAAGAGCATCGCTTTGGTGTTCGCCAAAAAGAGCGTATTAAAGCGATGCGAGCCAATATCGACATATTAACCTTAACGGCTACCCCTATTCCTCGAACGCTAAATATGGCAATGAGTGGTATGCGTGATCTCTCAATTATCGCTACACCACCTGCTCGCCGATTAGCGGTAAAAACCTTTGTTCGAGAATATGATAACTTAGTTATTCGTGAAGCCATCTTGCGTGAAATTTTGCGTGGTGGTCAAATTTATTACTTACACAATGACGTATCAGATATTGAAAATGTGGCTGAAAAGTTAGCTGAATTGGTACCTGAAGCACGAATTGCAGTTGGTCATGGGCAGATGCATGAACGCGATTTAGAGCGCGTAATGAATGACTTTCATCATCAACGATTCAACTTATTGGTGTGTACTACCATTGTCGAAACCGGAATCGACATCCCTAATGCTAACACCATTATTATTGAAAGAGCCGATAAATTTGGTTTAGCACAATTACATCAATTGCGTGGTCGAGTTGGACGCTCATATCACCAAGCTTACGCTTATTTATTAACACCACACCCTAAATTACTAAGTAAAGATGCTAAAAAACGTCTTGATGCTATCGCTACATTAGAGGACTTAGGTGCTGGTTTTGCTTTAGCTACACATGATCTTGAAATCCGTGGTGCAGGCGAATTATTAGGCAGTGATCAAAGTGGGCAGATTGAAACAATTGGTTTTAACCTTTATATCGAATTACTTGATGATGCCGTTAAATCTCTTAAGGAAGGCAAAGAACCGACTCTTGAATCATTACTCAATAATCAACAGACCGAAGTTGAGTTACGATTACCAACGTTGATTCCTGATGATTTCATCCCCGATGTCAATACTCGATTGTCACTATATAAGCGAATTGCAAGCATCGAAAGTTTAGATGAATTAACCGATATTCAAGTCGAAATGCGCGATCGCTTTGGTCAGCTACCTGATCCGGTACTTTTTTTATTAGAAACAACGAAAATCCGTTATCAAGCACAAAAATTAGGTATTACAAAAATTGAATTTGGTGAAAAAGGTGGTTTTATTGAGTTTGGATCTAACAACAAAATTTCAGTTGATTATTTAATTGAAACAATTCAAAAATCACCAAAAAATTATCGCTTGGAAGGAACAAATCGATTAAAATTACTCAAAGCTGATTTAGAGCGCATTGAACGCATTGATTATATTAAAAATTTATTAGCGGATTTTGCTGAACATCAAGAAAAATAGCTCGAAATATACAGGAACATAAGAATTGAAAAAAACAATATTAACCATTATTACTATTGCTATATTCACCATTATTACTATATTAGGCTATATTTGTATTGCATGGCATACAGGTATCGTAATAGAAAAGGAACTATACAATACGTTACCCGAAACCGTTGCAAAATTTAACAATGCGCAAAATATCTTTAAGTTAAACATTTCCCATTCTAATCATGAAAGACATCTGTTTTCAACCAAAACACACATCTATATGACGTTAACACCCAAAGATGGAAGTTCAGAGGATGTATTAACGTTAGCTGATAAAGATTTTACTATTCATCATGGACCATTCCCAATTGCAGCTTTAAAACAAGGTATATTTTCACCACAACAGGCTTGGATTGATTATGAAATCAGCCAAGAAGCTAAACCTGCGTTATGGGAAGCTATGGGAAATCAACCATTTATTACTGGCTACATTAGTTTGGATTATAGTAATAATCTGATCATGAAACTTTTTAGTCGAAAATTTAGTGAAAAAAGGGAATTCGAAACTAATATTAATCTTGAATACGAATTAGGTAATGGTAGTTTTACATTTATTAGTAATAATGATTCCCCTATACCTTCGATAATGCTGGATTTAGATAGATTTCACACCAAAAAAGCTAATGTATATTTCACTTTAGATAAGCTTCACATTGAGTTTGCTGGCGAAAAACAATCAACAAATACTCATTATTTATTGAGTTTAGATTCTTTAAATACAAATCTAAGAGATGCTTTTTTCAATCCTGATTATGACTTTACTAAGTCCGATAATGACACTTTCTTAATAAACAATCTAAAAGTAGATAGCACTATTGATTCCAATAATCAAAATATAACCTTACAAGCTAACCTCGATAAGTTTACCTTAATTCCTGAGTCAGACGATAAACGACCTGCTATAAAATTAAATAAAATTTCAGTCAATCAGAAAGTTAATTTTGGTGATAGCCGTACTCTAAATGGCTTTTTTAGCGGTAGTATTGACTCGATCTTATATGGACAACAAGAGTTAGGCAAAGCAGAAATAAATATTGATTATCAAGGTTTAGATAAGGCGGAATTTGGTGCAGCGTTTATCGATGAAGATACTCAATATAATCAACCTATCAATAGTCGATTTGAGTTAAAAAAATTAAATTTACATAATGATAATGGTGACATCAATATCAAAGGCTTACTTGATGTTACTAATCTTAGTAAAATTTATACAATTAACGATCCGTTTGATAACATCAATAACTTTACATTACACGTGAACGCCCCGCTTAACGTACTAGCGCGTACATTTGCTCAATATCATTCGCCTAATAATAGTGGTATAACAGAGGATCAATTTAATAAATCTAAAAAAATAGTCCAAGACATATTGGCACATATGTCTAATGATTCGCCATTATTTACCTTTAGTAAAGACGGAGAGCAAGGTTTATTTATCGATATACATCAAGATAGCAATGATGTTAATATTAATGGAAAAATTTATAATAAAAGTAATGTGTTGGAACTATTTAAATAACTATGAATTAAACGCGATTAGGCTTAAACCCGAAGTAAGAAAACAGTAAAAATTATTAATTTTAAAAAGTAATTAACAAGTAATAGAAATCAAGAGAGTAAAAATGAAGAAAACAAAATTAGCAGTTGGTGTTATTGCAATATTAGGTTTGGGGTATGTTGGTACTGCATGGTATACCGGAAATGTAATAGAAGATGGTCTTGATAGCACATTAAAAAATTTAACCCAAGAAGTTAATAGCTTACAAGATAATTTTGAGGTACAAATCACGCATACAAATGACGAAAAAAGCCTCTTCTCAACTAAAACACACATAAAATTAGCTGTAACAAACATTGAAAACTCAAAAACAGTTGTATTATACGATGATGATGTGATTATTCATCATGGTCCTTTTCCAATTGAAGCGTTAAAAAATGGCGTATTCACACCACAACAAGCTTGGGTTGAATTTCAAAATAGTGAGCAATTTAATCCTGATTTATGGAAAAAAGCGGGTAATCAGCCATTTATGAAAGGTCATGTAAGCCTATCTTATTCTGACTTCATAAACTATAACATATCAACTCAACCAATTGTATTTGATTTGAAAGATATCGGAGTTGAAGATGCTGATGGTAAACTTGATCTTGGTGAGATAAATTGGCGTGCTTCAGGAAACATTAATTTTGTTGCCCCATCAATTTCGATTGAAGCAAGTAAAATTAATTATCAACATGATGCAGATAATCAATTAAAAATAACCAATTTAAAAGTTGTTAACGATGCAGATTTTCAAAATAAATATACTTTAAATGCTAGCGTTGATGATTTCTATTTTAATTTTGAATCGGCCAGAGATACACCAGAAATTTCTCTGAAAAATTTAGCTTGGAATTATGAGTTAGAAGCAAAAGAGAGTGGCTTAAATGGTGATTTTGCATTCAAGATTGGTTCATTTAAATATGGTAAACAAGACATAGGTAATGGTTCGTTTGAATTTGATTTTGAAGGATTAGATAAATCTTTTTTAGAAATTTACCCGGAAGCAGCGCCGTTTTTAGCTAAAATAAAACATAGTTCACCTAATACCAAAATGAACTTCAAAAAAGTCAATTGGCACAATGCAGCCGGTGATTTTAACTTCAGTGCATTTTTTGATGTTTCAGATTTCACTATAATGTCAAGTTTAAGATTGGCTCAAAATATCGATCAACTTAACCAATTTAAAGTAAATCTTGATGCACCATACAAAGTTATAGCACGTATTAAGACTCAATTTGATAATCCAGAAAATGAAAATATTTCTGAACAACAATTTGAGTCTGATGCTAAACAAATGCAATTCATCGTTGAAAGATCTTTTAATAGATCTCCATATCCAGCAATTTTATTTAAAAAAGGAGATGTGGAAGGTATATTCACTGAAATTGAATACACTAAACAAAGTGGTCAATTCAACCTTAATGGCAAAAAAATGAGTTTTCAAGAGCTTCAAAACCATTTTTAAAAGTTAAACTTTTTATCACTAATTTATCCCGCCACCTTTTGGCGGGATAGCTTCTAAAAAATAATTTATTTGCAAATCCGATACATATTATTTGATTAGTTATATCAAATCGCAAAATGAAGTTTTTGATTAAACAATGATAGATGTAAATTTATAGAATTTATTAAATTTTGAAATAACATACTTAATATAGTTAAATAAGTCTTTAAAAAATATCATTAGAAAATAAGAATATTATAAGTGAATATTAATGAAAAAAAGCATCTTAATTATAATGTCAGCACTAGGACTTGGCTATATTGGAATTTCATGGCATACAGGCAATATTATTGAAAGAGAATTTGATAATAACCTTCAATCCTTAACCGAAAAAGTTAATAGCTATCAACAATTATTTGATATTACGATTAATAAAAGCCATTATCAAAAGAATATTTTTTCGACAAAAGTTCACTTAACTTTTACCTTATCCCCTAAAAATCAATCTCAAAAAAGTACCCTAAAAGTATTTGATGATGATTTAACTATTTATCATGGTCCCTTCCCCACTGCAGCTTTGGCAAATGGTGTTTTTACTCCAAAATTTGCTTGGATTGAATATGAAATGGGTAAAATAAACTCGCCAGAACTTTGGAAAATTGCGGGTAATAAACCTTTTATAACAGGTCATGCAAGCATCGGATATGGGCAATATCTAATTGTTAAATTAGCGACAAAGGCAATCAAATTGAATCATTCGAAATTAGAATTTTATATTTCAGATGTTATTTACAATTTAGAAAGTGGAGAAGACAGAAATCAACTCATATCGACATTAAAATTTGATAATTTAACACTTTATAAAAATAAACAGGATGCTATTTCATTTGAGCAGTTTATCTTAACGGCAAAACCAAACCAGGATCAGATAGAATATAAAATGAACCTTGGTAACTTACACATAAACGTTGGCACGATTAATCGATTTCTATTTGATATAAGCAATATTGAAAATAAAGGCCATTATGCTTTCAATATAGATGAACAAGAAATATTTACCATTCCTAATATCGATTCAATAACAAATATTGATAAAATCAAATTCACTTCGACTTATGTTCCACCAATTGCAATTAATAATTTAAACATAAAGCAAAGTAGTAAACTTAATGATAATCTCACAGTAGATGGTTATTTTATAACAAATATTAATTCAATTACTTATGGCAATCAAAATCTAGGATCAGGAAAATTAGATATTAATTATGAAGGCATAGATGGTGAAGATTTGGGATATCCAATCGATCCAATAGCCAAACAAAAATGGCTTTTTGATAATTTTCTCACCCCTTCTAATCGAAAAATTTCATTAAATAATTTAAGTTGGCACAATGATGAAGGCGATATAGCAATCCGTGCTTTAATTGAAATAACCGATGATATCTATAAGTACCGTAATATAGATAAAATAAAAGCCCTCAAATGGAATATTGATATACCAATTAAAGTATTAGGACGTATTAAAGCACAAACCAACAATCCTATAGACAATAACGTTCAGTTGGAAGAGATACAAAGTAGTAGTCGAGAACTTTTTATAATTTGTCATCAATTTTTAAAGGATAATCCATTATTTACATTTGATAAAAACAATGAAAAAGGAATCTATTCCAACATTGATTACAATTTAGAACGAGATAAAGATGAAGTTGATGTTAATGATAAAAAATTAAATAAACAAGATTTCTTTAATCAGCTGATTAGAACAATGCGTTTATTAATAGTTAAATGATGACAAAAATATCGCTTATATTAATCGTATCTATTACAATTAAGAGCAATCATCCAAATAAATGTCATGATATAAATCATTGAAAATTTAAATCATAATTCAACTTACTTAGAATTATGGATTCTTTTACTTTAACTAAAAATAAATTTTATGAATAAACATTCTTCTGTTAGTAATGAAAATCAATTTAAACGCACCATGAAAACTCGGCATTTAATTATGCTATCTTTAGGTGGTGTAATTGGGACCGGTCTATTTTTTAATACCGGTTATATTATTGCCACTGCTGGCGCAATTGGTGCAATCATTGCCTATTTAATTGGCGCATTAGTCGTTTATCTTGTCATGTTATGTTTAGGTGAACTTGCTGTGGCTATGCCTGAAACAGGTGCCTTTCATACCTATGCATCACGATTTATCAGCCCTGCTACAGGCTATACGGTAGCCTGGCTTTATTGGTTAACTTGGACTGTCGCATTAGGATCAAGCTTTACCGCTGCCGGATTGTGTATGCAATACTGGTTCCCGCAAGTCCCTGTATGGCAGTGGTGTTTAGTTTTTTGCTTAGTCATTTTTATGTTGAATATAATTACTGCACAATTTTTTGCCGAAAGTGAGTTTTGGTTTTCGATAATAAAAGTCATCACTATCGTAGTATTTATCATTGCCGGAAGCGCAGCTATTTTTGGCATAATTCCGATGAAAAATGATATGCCAGCTCCATTTTTACATAATATTACCGAGTATGGCTGGTTCCCAAATGGTATTACGCCAATAATTATGACCATGGTATCAGTTAATTTTGCTTTTTCTGGAACCGAACTTATTGGTATAGCTGCTGGTGAAACTCATCAGCCTGAAAAATCGATTCCATTAGCGATTAAAACCACTATTTTCAGATTAATCATCTTTTTCGTCGGTACAATTTTTGTATTAGCAGCGCTACTACCAATGGAGCAAGCTGGTGTAATCAAAAGTCCATTTGTTGAAGTGTTCGAAAGTATTGGTATCCCCTATTCGGCTGATATTATGAATTTTGTTATTTTAACCGCTATTCTATCAGCCGCTAATTCTGGTCTATATGCTTCTGGTCGGATGTTATGGTCATTATCCAATCAAGGCACATTACCTAAATACTTTAGTAAACTAAATAAAAAAGGTATTCCAACCACAGCTATTGCCGTTAGTATGATTGGCGGTTTATTAGCGCTGTTTTCTAGTGTCATCGCCCCAGATACGGTGTTTGTCGGCCTAACCGCGATTTCTGGATTTGCTGTGGTGGCGGTTTGGTTAAGTATTTGTGCTTCTCATTACTTTTTTAGAAAACAACTTTCATCTTCTGACATTGAAGGTCTCAAATATAAAGCACCTTTATACCCATTAGTACCAATTTTAGGCTTTATTCTATGCTTAGTTGCTTGTGTTGGTTTGGCATTCGATCCAGAACAGCGCATCGCGCTTTATTGTGGTATTCCATTTGTGGTGTTTTGCTATATCGCCTATCATGTTACCCGAGCTTATCAACAACGAGTAAACCGATAATGTCTAATCCAATATCATTCAACCAAAATATTATAATTGACGGTGCTTTAGCTAGTGAGTTACAGCGCCGTGGCTGTGATCTTAATGATAGTTTGTGGTCAGCCAAAGTATTAATAGAACAACCCGATCTGATTAGGCAAGTTCATTATGACTACTTTAAAGCTGGTGCAGATTGTGCAACCACTGCCAGCTATCAGGCATCACCTTTAGGGTTCGCTAAAAAAGGGATATCTTTAGATGAATCTATAAAGCTTATCAAAAAAAGTGTCGAGCTGGCTCAACAAGCAAAAGAGCAATATTTAACTCAGATTGGTAAAAATAAACCACTATTTATAGCTGGTTCAATTGGTCCTTATGGTGCTTATTTAGCTGATGGTTCAGAATACACAGGCAACTATCAATTAAGTGAAGAAGAATTTATCGAGTTTCATCAGATCCGAATACAAGCACTCATCGATGCAAAAGCCGATATCCTAGCTTGCGAAACCTTACCCAATTTTGCTGAAATTAAAGCGCTTGTTAAAGTACTGAAACAGTATCCAACAATGACAGCATGGTTCTCATTTACCTTAAAAGATGCTAATCACCTTAGCGATGGTACCCCGCTAAAAGAAGTGATCGATTATCTAAATAACGTTGATCAAGTGGTTAGTGTTGGTATTAATTGCATTGCCTTAGAAGAAGTAACTGCCGCATTAACCGTATTACAAACCTTAACTAGAAAACCTTTGATTGTTTATCCAAACTCAGGTGATCAGTATGACCCAACTACCAAACAATGGCATAAAAATCACCAACACAACTGTACTTTCAAAAACCAATTACCAACTTGGTTAAAATTAGGTGCTAAATTGATTGGCGGATGCTGCCAAACTACACCTAAAGATATTGCAGAAATTGCTGACTATTTAAAAAATATTAAATAGTGATTCAATCTGTAAGGGATAAAATCGCTGTTAATTGAATAGATAAATTAATAGCGGTTTAACTTTTTAAGAGCTATTTGCATTCTCATCCCCTCAAAAACCCCGCTCCTCAACTTTTTTTGAATCAAAAAACCCGTTCCTCAAAATTTTATAAAGATATTAAATACTATAATGTTAACTATCCCATATAGTGTAGATGCAATGGACTTGCCTCCAAAAGCATCCGTCACTAATTTGGGTTTGAGATTTGGAGTTTTTTAGACTCAATGCTATTCAATATTGGCATGTCGATTTTTCATTGATTCTGGCGTTTGATTCAAATCTTCCATTAGGCTATAAATGATGCTGTCATAAGTCAGCAGAGATAGTTGTTCAAAGGTACTGCCCATAGGTTGATTTAATTGAACAACATTGATTGGAATTGCAACAATGTTATCAGCTAGTTTTGCTAAACTTGAGTTGTTGTTGGTGGTAAATAGGATTATTTTAACGCCGATTGCTTTTGCTTGATTAGCATAAGCGATGAGGCTTTTAGTTTCCCCAGAATTAGATCCTAAAATCAATAAATCGCCAACGTTTGCTTTAGGTTTGCTGATTTCAGTTATTAAACTCACATTTAAACCTAAATGCATTAATCGATTAGCAAATGCACTAATCATTAATCCTGATCTGCCGGTTCCAGCTAAAAAGATATGTTTTGCGGAAATAATAGCGTTTTTAAATTCCTGAAGTTGATCTTCATTTAAATTGCCTTCCTGCGCTGATATTTCTGTCAATATATTGCTAAGTACATTTCTGATAGTCACTGTTTTATTCCTATTTTATTGCCATTTTTAACTTTTCTATATTGTTTTCGATGGCATTATTTTTAAAGATGAATCCACCCGATACAATGCTATTTGCCCCAGCGGCAATGCATGGTGATATAGTTTGGTCAGTAATATTGCCATCAACTTGGATGTCGTAATAATAATTACCTTTTTGTTTTTCACGGGTTAATTGTTCAATTTTTTGTAAGGTAAAAGGTAAAAAGCTTTCATTTTTTTGACCAGGATTGACTGTCATAACGAGTACCAAATCAATAAAAGGTAAGAGTAGCTTAAGGTTTTCAATGGGTGTGCTTGGATTGATAGCTATTCCAGCTTTGATATTGTTACTTTTTATTTTGTTGATAATGAATGAGTGATGGGCTGTTGCTTCGTAATGAAAGGTGATGATATCAGCTTTAGCATCAATAAAATCTGCTATGACTAACTCAGGCTTCTCGACCATAAGATGACAATCTAAAATGAAATCAGTATGTGTTTTTAAATCTTTGACAAAGCTTGCATTAAAACCAAGATTTGGTACATAGTGATTATCCATCACGTCAATATGTAATTGACGAATACCCAATGATTTCAATTTTTCCAAGTTTTCTTTAATCTGATAAAGATCAGAATTAAATAGTGATGGAGACAGTATCATAATTATTCCCTCTTATTAACAGCCCATCAACATAAAATTGACATTACGTTTTCGTTCACGAAGCGCATCCCAGTCAACAAAATAGATTTTTCCTAATTGCCCTAATAGTGGCGAACCATCTTTAATGATCAACACCAATGAGAAATGACCAAAAAGTGATGATTTGATATGAGCATCAGTATTTAGCATAACCCATTTTTCTGCTGGATAATTGGGATCACTAAGTCCTAAACCAAATTCAACATGCTTTGGACCTGGGCTGTTGTACTGATTTTCACTGGTCATGCGTGGTACAATTTTTTCTAAGGTATTGTTGATATCGACATGAAGAAACTCATCCCCAAAAAAATTAGTGTCATGCATACATTCTTCAAAAAATAGTGAGCAAGTTGTATGTGTGGTAGCTATGGTTAACTGACCATTTTCGATATTGGATTGCTTAACAAATTGATTTAATTCTTCAGTAATATCATGGTAAGAGTGTCTGCCAGCAACAGTATTGATTTCAATGGCATGATGAATAATTTTCATATTGCTTTATTCCTTATTGCAGCCTCATTAACTTTGTTATTTCAGTTAACGAAAGTCAATGAGGCGGTCGTTATAAATACTTTATGATGCTTTTCAATTAAATAGCTAAACGTTTTTTTAACTCTGCAAAAAACTCATTCAATCCTACACCAGTAAGTAATGGTAAACCGTTGATGACTTTAGCCTTAATTGAATCTGGTACGATGGTGGTACTCACCACAACGTCATAAGAGTCGATTTTATTAAGTTCATCAGCAATTTTAGATTGATAAATTTTCACTTGATCTGTTAATTTTTCATCACTAAGCCATTTAGTAACTTTGCTTACTGCAATAGTTGAAGTTGCATGACCTGCACCACACATTATGAGTAAATTTTTCATATGACTATTTCCTTTTAATACATTTCAATTTTTTTGATTTTGTTAATATAGATAAGCAAGCAAAGGATTACGAGAGCTAAACCAATTAAGCCAAGGTATCCGATATGGGTTAATAACAGTACAAATAGTGTTACAGGCCATAATCCACATAAAATTACAGTAACAATACCAGCTGTACCTACATCATAATTAGCTAGATGGAATACATCAGTGATGACTGGTGCAAGCCAAGTTGCCATATATAGGCAGATAACTAGGTAAATGGTGCCACCAAGGATTGAACGAATAATATTACCTTTAAAGAACGGTACCATTAAGCAGATGCCAAATGCATAGAAGGCTAAATCACCAAAAGGTAGTACTTTGTTACCCGGTAAGATCAAAGCAAGTAGTAATGATACAGGCACCATGATTAACGCAGTTGCCATTACCGCAGGATGACCAACAGTTAACGCGGCATCCATTCCGATGTTTACTTGTTTTCCATTAAGTTTTTTGCTAGTAAATTCACGCGCAGCGTCAGCAACAGGAAGTAAGCCTTCCATAAACATTGCAACCATTTTTGGCATAATTTTCATGATTGCAGCAGTTGAAATACCTAGCTGACCAATTTTTGGAACATCATAATTGGCTAAAATCCCTACAACAATACCGATGATTAATCCGATAACAACAGTATCACCAAAGATACCAAAACGTTTGGTTAGCGTTTCTGAATCGGCATTTAATTTATTTAAACCTGGAATTCGGTCAAAGATCCAATTTAATGGGATTGCGACAATTGCACCCGATAATGCCATGAGGTGAGTAATAGCAATGCCAGGATAACCAAAAAATGAGCTTATTGGTTTCTGTAATAGATCGGCTAAAAACCATTGCAACATTACTGCAGTTATACAGCCAATGATACCAACCCAATATTCACCTGTGACTGAATATGCCACTAAACCTAGGAAAATCGCAAACCAGAAATTCCAGATATCGACATTTAAAGTTCGAGTCCAACCGAGTGAGATAAATAAGAAATTGATAATTAATGATGCTGGAATTAGCAATAACCCCAATGTAGTTGAGAATGCCAATGGCCCACCTACTCCACAACCAATATCCATAATACTTAATGATGTTCCATACTGTTCACCCATTTTTTGGATGGCAACACCTAAAGTGTCAGATAGTAAACCGATAACTAATCCAAGACCAACGATACCGATACCGACGGTAATACCCGACATTATCGCTTTGGAAAAACTGACTCTAAAAAATAAGGCTATGATAAAAATGATGATTGGTAAAAAAACCACTCCACCAAGATCTATTAACCATTGAAAAATATTAATGACACTATCCATTTGTAACTCCTTGATAAAATTAATCAACCCTATTTAACGCCTGCGCTATTTAAAATAGAGGTAAATTCGTTAATTGATTGACACTTTTCTAATAATTTTATTTGCTCATCATTTTGAAATAAGCCAATAAGGTTTTGTAAATTTTCAATTTGCTCATGTGGCTGCTTCATTGCTAGCATAAAAATGAATTTGACTGGGATTTGTTCTTTATCATCAGTCATACCAGAAAAAATGATTGGATTTTTTAGGGATGCAAAGCAAATTTGTGACTGATTAACTTTTGAAGAATCAGTGTGTGGTATGGCAAAACCGACGGAATTAATTAATAATCCTGTTGGATATTGTTTTTCTCTTTGCAAAATTCCATCTAAATAGTCTTGTTTAACAATTCCATGTGAAAATAACATTTGTGCCATTGTTGTTAAGATCTCTTCTTTAGTTTTTGCCTCAATATTGAATAGGCATAAATGCTGATCAAAGTACATTCTTGATTCCTCTTTGATTGTCCAAAAATAGTTTAAGTTGTTTAAAGTTTGTGAGATTTTTTAAGGATGAAATTGCCTGTTTATTCGAGACTATTTCATAAATTTCAGTGAAAACGTCATTAATACTATTAATATTGTTCTCCGAAAGACTAACCATGATAATGATGCTGACATCAATCATGCCCCATTTGATCGGTTGTTTTAAGGTCATGATTGATATGCTTGATTTGATAACAAACATTGGTGAACCATGTGGTAAAGCGATCCCGTTTTCAATCGAGGTATCACCGATTTCTTCACGATATAACACTGAATCACGATAGTTTTTAGTTACAAATCCTTTCTCTTCAAGCTTACTTATCAGTAAGTTAAGGCATTCATTTTTGTGTTGAATATCAACGTTTAATTCAATTAAATCGGCTTTAACGAATTTAGCTGTTGTTGGATAGTAATTGTCTGAAAAATCGGGTTGTTTATTAAGAACATAGTTGGCGTAAGCTTGGATAATATTTTGGTAATCTTGATTGTTTAATAATGACGATATTTTGACAATTGGTTTATTAATGTTGTTGATATCAAGTGTAGTGATGATTAAATCGACATTACTAAGTTTGGTCGAATTTAATTTTGAGACAGAATAGACTTCGATATTATCTTTCGACGGTAAAAGTTTTCGTACTTTATTTAAAATTAAGTTTGATGATGAGCATCCATATTGGCAAATAATGACAATATTATTTGCATCCGCGGCTTTATCTAAAGCTATTTGAAAATGAATCAATAAAAATGAGATTTCATGATCATTTAAATGGATGTCAAATTTACGTTCTAAGTCAGAAAGTGCATACCATAACACACTAAATAATTTAGAATATTCTTGTTTTATCTCGTCTAGTATTGGATTTATAATACGGATTTTCTTTTGTAAACGAGTAATCATCGATGGAAAATGTGACAATAAAGAGTTAAACAATTTACTATCACCCGTTAAATCTACATTCTCAATATCACCAATTTTTTTTATGATCCTGAAGATAATTTGTTCATAAAAACTGTCATCAACAATGATATTTTCATCAATGATTCGATGAGCAAAAAACAGTTTGCTTAAATATTTAATATCATTGGTTGGAAACGCCACCTGAAAAGTTGACTCAAGTGTTTTTGCCAATTCCGAGGCAATTAAGTAGGATTGCATATATCGAATATGATTAAATAAAAAATCATTTTCTTCAGGAATTGAATATCCCAAACACAATCTCTTAAGTTGTATGGTAATTGATATCAGTAGCGAAGATAGATAATGCTCAGTAGATTGTACAACGACCGATTCAAAACGTTCAAACAGTAATCGATTTATCTGTTCAAACGAATCATCCCCAATAAAGGATTTCATCAATTGATTTAGATAATAGTCATCTTGTTTGTGAATATATAAGGAGAAAAAATGTTTAATCGCTCGTTGTATTTGATTTTCATTACCGTCAACATGAATTCCTTTGTGAGTGACGGTTAATACGATATTTTCTTGTTCAAGCGCACGATTAATAAATTCGATATCTTTGTGTAATGATGTTTTACTGACTAAATAGTCAAAAGATATTTGCTCAAGTGATACGTTTTCACTATTTAATAAACATCGTTTAACAATATCTAAGCGACGGTATTCAGGACTTAATCGCCGTGATTTTTTATTAAAATAACTGTGACTATTTTTTTGTTCTAAATAATTAATTATTGTTTCTAAATCCGTTTTTTGACCTAATAAAATTAATCCTTTACGAGGTGACTTTTCGATTCGAATATCCATATTCGGTATCGTTTTTAAACGTTCGTTTAGTTTTTCAATATCGCAATATACGGTTTTAGTTGAAATTAATAATTTTGAACTAAAAAAAGCAGCCGGTTTAAATTCTGACTGGCTAAAAAGTAGTTTAAGTAATTTGATCTGTCTTTCCATTACTCAACTCCTTTTTCTATATGTAATACCTTCATGATGATTTAAAGTATAGTTAGATAAATAAATAAGACGATTACATTTTTTTCCAGATTAATCTGGAATCAAATGTGATAATAACCAATGTTGAAAAGTCTAATTGCGTGAATAGCAATCTTAAAGTGGGGTATTTTTCTTAATCTAGATGATTATAAAGGTCTTAATAGTGAGGTAATACATTTAGTCATTTGACATGAAATTACTATTTTATATTTCTTTTTAATGAATAAATTAAGAATGATGATTATTTGGATGATTCATTTCAGATAGTAAAGCATATCTTTAATATTTTCATCCTATTAAATAGCTGAGTTTATTTTTTTAAAAGAGATAAATGTTTGTAATATCTTATATTATAAGTTAATTCAATAATAATGGTTTGATGCTTTTAATAGTTTGCTTTTATCTCAATAAAAAGTCTATTTTTCGCAATAAACCATTATTAAATAATCTTTTGTGCTCAATCATTTATTTTGCTAATACGCGTTCAACCGTATCGACAATAGCTTGAGTTTGTGAATCAATTTCGATATTAACACTATCCCCTACTTTTTTGGTATCCAGAGTAGTAATCGATAAGGTTTCTGGGATCAGATGAATGTTAAAATGGTTATCTTTAACCTCACCAACGGTTAAACTTGCGCCGTCTATACCAATAAAGCCTTTATATAGCACATATTTCATAAATTTTTCTGGCATAGCTAAGGTCATTTGACAGTTGGTAGCTGTTTTTTGGATATCAATAATGGTTGCAGTACAAGAGACATGTCCAGACATTACATGCCCACCTATTTCATCACCATATTTAGCACTTCGTTCAATATTAACAAAGTCGTTTTGCTTCTTATTGCCGAGAGTAGTTAAAGCAAGGGTTTCTTGCATAATGTCAAAGGTTACGCAGTCATTTTCAATTCCGGTTACAGTTAAGCAACAGCCATCATTTGCTATTGATGCCCCGATTTCAATATTATTTGTTAAGTTGTGTGGAAGTTTGACTTTATAGGTTCTTAATTTGTCCTGATCTGTGATACAAATAATCTGACCAACACCTTGTACGATTCCTGTAAACATTATCATAACCTTTATATTTAATCATTTAGCTAAATATTTTAGCGCAAACCAGTAAAAAATAATAACGATTGAAATCGAATATTTAATATATTTAATAAATGAATGATTTTATCTTCAAAAAGATATCCAATTGGATGCTCTACTGATATGATCAGGTTTAATTTATGATTTAAAGGTTGCCCATTTATGTTGAAACTTATTTTAGCTATTTCAATCGGTTCAGTTTTCGGAGGATTGCTTCGCTGGTTCTTATCGTTAAAATTAAATGTCATTGCTTTTGCTATTCCTTTAGGTACATTATTTTCTAATTTGATCGCTGGTTATATTATTGGTTTTGCAATTGCTTTTTTTAATCATGCAAATCTCTCTGCTGAGTGGCGATTGCTGATAATTACAGGTTTTTGTGGTGGGTTATCTACTTTTTCAACATTTTCAGCTGAAATTGTTAATTTTCTTCAAGAAGGTCGTATTGGTTGGGGATTAGCGACCATTGCTGTTCATGTTACTGGCTCAGTTTTAATGACATTTTTAGGCTTTTTTACCTATCAATTTTTTCGTTCATGAAGGTATATTAACCCAAAACAATATAAAAAATGATCACAAATAGTATTTACAACCTCAAATTACTGTATTAATATACACTGTATATGTAAACAGTATCGAGGTTTTTATGCTTATTGAACATTCTTCACCACAACTTATGGCTATCAATTTTGAAACACCCTTTCAACAGGTGTTACAACAACAGCGACCTTTATTACGTTCATTTAATAAAGAGAAAAAATGGCAATTATGGCTATCAGATCGTCCGATGCTGAAACGTTCATGGGTGAATACTGCTGGACTAGATAAAGAAAAAGTTGTTCATTTAGCTAATTTGAATAATGAAAATTTAGTATCTACTATTGAGAAAGCATTACAAAGTAAAACCTGTAGTTATGTAGTTGCATGTGTTAATGATCTTAATGAGCAAGATAAACTGCGTTTACAACAAGCTGTTTTAACCAGCAATACCTGTTTGTTTTTAGTTCACGATGAACAAAACCAACAACCAATTCAGTACCATTAAAAAAATATCTGTTTCTAAAATTTATAGATATAAAAGAAAGACACTGTCTAATATGGCAGTGTTTTGAATGATTTTTCGTTTTTAAAAACTTAGAAAGGAAATAGGAAAAAAACACGTTAAGTGTTAGCATCATTTTTCGCTTGATTAATGATAGCGTTAGCTATCCATTGAGAAAGCGATATAATATATGAATCATCTAAATTCCAAACATCTTTTAAAACCGTTATTTGCGAACCACAGATGATTGATATGGTATAAATGACTTTATTATATTGCTCTTCACTAAGCTGTGATTGTAACGGTTGTAATAATTTCGAAATTACCTCTTTACGATTTTCCCGTACTCGTTTTGTTGTATTAGGTGCTGATTTAGAACGCTCATTAGCCCATTGTTGCAAAGATAATCGCATCGTCGCTCTTATAGCACCTTCATGTTTTATCATTTCAGTATAAGCAAACGATATGAATTCATTAACTCTTTGGCTTATATTTTGTTCGTCTGTATGCCATTGTAAAATAGGATCAAGTGAACGATTAACCACTGCCGATATCAGATCATTTTGTGTTGGAAAATAGCGATAAGCAGTCGATCTTGAGATTCCTGATTTATCAGCTAACTCAGTAATCGTAGGTTCAATTCCATTTTCTAATGAGTCCAAAGCAATCTCTAATAGTCGCTCATAATTCTTTTTTTTAAGACTTGTAAAGTTGTTCAAAGAACTAGTTTCAAATTTGTTCATAACAGTGTTTTTTGACTTATATTAATTTTACTCCATTTCTTTCATTTTAAATAATAAATTATTAATTGTGAAATATTTTAAAAAAATGAGACTAAAGTCTCATTTTTGATATATAATGTTACCCAATAAAATTTGAATGTTTAGAAACATAATTTAGGCAAACAAATTTAAATACCAATTCTATTCGACACCAACAATAAGTAAGTAATACCGGTGCGACATTAGTCGCACCGCTATTTTATCGCAATTAATAGTACTAATTCATATTGATAAGAAGAACTTTAATATTTTAATGTTCCTTTACTATTGATTGTTAACTGTGAGACAATCTCACATGCAGTATCCTATGTTTCAAATAAGTAATAGATATATAAGATTTTTATTATTTTGTTAACTTAATATAGGAAACACACAATGAAAGAATATCAAACTGATGTAGCTGCTTTCGTATTACGAATTGCTTTAGGTATGATGTTTTTAGCTCATGGTTTTACAAAGTTACTTGTTCTAACACCAGAAGGTACCGCAGAGTATTTTCACACTCTTGGTTTTCCTGGGTTCTTTTCTTATATTGTAATCGTTTTTGAAATTGGTGGCGGTGCATTGTTGCTATTAGGTATTCTAACTCGCGCTGTTGCATTGATAGCCTTTTTTCAACTAGCAATAATAACTATTGTGCATTGGGCTAATGGTTGGTCATTTACTAATCCAGGTGGTGGTTGGGAATATCCAGCATTTATGTCTTTAACTGCTTTTAGTCTTTCATTGCTTGGAACCGGCAGATTTAGTGTTCTATCTGGTAAAAAATATCCACAAATTATCGAGTCATAATATGTTAAATTTCTAGGAAAGGTAAAAGTGATTACCTTTCCTCTAATTTTAATTTATCGCTTAAATAAATAGTTCAATCTAGTTTTAATAATGGCTTATTTTTCCTATCGATATTGTTTATTACTCTTCCCTATCTTAACATTCAGATAATTATATTTTATTTAAACCAGTTATGTTTATATAATCTATTTTATTAAACATATTACACTACAATTTTTTGATTGTTTATTTATTAATAATAAGAAAACTATAATCTGTATATTCTCGGTAAATTTATCAAAGCATTGAAAGCTTTATCTGAAATCAATCCATAAAATATAAACTAACATCAATCGGCAAGTAATTTGAAACTATTTAACTAAAGTCTCAATCCACCATATCTTGCTTGTCACTTAGACTCTCAATAAAATCTTCAACTACTAAAGCGGCTTTTTGAGCGCCTTCTAAATATTTATCAATGAACTCTTGGTTGTAAATGGGTTCCTCTCCATAATTGGCTTTATTATCATGATTAATAAATTCATAGTGAAGTGATACTTTAAAATCCCCTTTATATTCATAAATATAATGACATGCTAAATCCTTATCAATTGAACATTTAATTACTAAAGGTTCAGATTGAATAGGTAACCAATTTGGTTGGGGAACAATTAGAATATTATTATTTTTAAATCTATACAGAACTATATTATTGTCAAATTGATTACTCTCTATAAATTTATTATAACAATAATCGCAGTTTTCTTTACTTTTTGCATACTCTAAGTTTTCTTGAAATATTTTAAATGAACTGTCATCAGAGCTATTCTTATTAGTTCTAAAAAAATCAATATCTAAATTGTTAAATTGTAAATTTTCATTTTTTATATTATTGCAATAAGCAGTTAATGCTTTGGATGTTGGATGAAGGCAAATATCACTCGAGTCAATTCTAATATCACTAATTTTATCAATTTTATGAGCTACATCATTAGAAAACTTCTCGCAAAATTTTCTTTCTGAAACATTAGCACTATTATATCCTTCAATAACCCAAAATGGTGAATATTTAGAATTCGGATAAATACGTAAGATTGTATCTTTGGACAGTTCAACTAAACGTCCATTTTTTTTGCACTCGCTACTTGGTCTATTTTCTAAATACTTAGTCACGCCAGGTACTATGATTAAATAAGTCGGCCAAAAGAAAGTACAAAATAATGGTAATAATATATAACTCAATAGAGAAGCCAATTTATGTCTTGAACCAAAATATTTTTTCGTTTCTGATTGGCAAAAACGAATGATAAGCGGAAAAACAATAGCTGAAAGAAAAAATACAAAAAACTCTAAATTAGCATTGATTGAAATATAAATAGCTAAAGCCAAAATTATAGTTGCAAGAATTGCTCTAATAATTCGATTCATTCTTGCAAAGATAACTATGAACGACAGAACATAAAAGAAATAAAAAATTGGCAACAAGAATAATAATATAATAACCTCTCTTGCTACATGATGCCCTCCAACGGATTGAAACATGTATATACCTCTAACAGAATAATTAATATCAAATTATTTTGATATCAGCTAGTATTATCACAGATAAATATTAATGTCAAAAATAAGAATTTTTATTTCAATTATTAAAGTTTAAGATAGTATTTCAGTTATTCACTTCATTAAATTTTTTGTATAAACGATTCACACTTCATTACTGTTGCAAACTTCATTAATGCAGACATAAAACTATCATGAACTACTTGAGAAGCAATTATATTGCCATTAAAGCTAAGATCACGAGTAGTACAAGCATCATGAATCAAAATTGGTTGATAATTTAGTTCAAATGCACAACGAGTGGTGGAATCAACACACATGTGACTCATCATTCCACAAATCACTAATTGTGATATACCTAATTGCTCTAACTTCTGTTGTAAATGAGTTTGGTAAAAGCTATTTGGATATGCTTTTTGAACAATAAATTCATTATGCTCTTCAAGAGGAAGTAATTTAGAATGTAACTGACTTCCGTAGCTATTTTTTACAAAAAAAGCGGCATTAACATCTTGATTAATGTGCTGTATATAAATAATCGGCAATTGCTTTTGACGGAAATAATTTTGTAACTTTAAAATATACTTCAACGTCTGTTCGGTATTATTTAATGGGTATTTTCCCTCAGGGAAATAATCATTTTGCACATCAATAATTATTAATGCTTGCGTCATTTTGCTCTCCTTTATAATGTTTTATGTTATTATTCTGCAGGTATTAACTTTTAAATAACATAGTAAATTGAAGGAATTAACAGCAGTTCGCTTTCAAAATGAAAATATGGATAAAAAAGATCGCGCTATATTAAATGAGTTAAAAGAGAATAGTCGTCAATCTTGGCGAGAGATTGGAGAGAAGGTATTCTTGTCAAGCCAAGCAGTTGGTCAACGTGTGCAAGAGTTATTAAATAATCATATTATCGAAAAATTCACCATTAAAGAGCAAAAATCTCAATTACAATTTATTACTATTTATATGAATTCAAATCAATTTGAATCGTTTGAAAAGTTAGTAAAATCTTTTGATGAGGTTTCCGAATTTTACAAAATTACTGGTGATGGTTGTTATATGATTGTCTGCCACTTTGAAAATAATAGTCTAGAGAACTTCTTAAATAAAATTGCTGATTATAGTCGTTATAAAGTCAGCCATAAGTTAAAACAAATCTTATAATTAATCGTAAAAATAAATGATTAAATATTTATATTTGATAAGTCATTATGGTTAATAATAATCGCTTGCTTACAATTTATTTCAATAAATTAACAAAAAGATATTGCTCATTAATCGTTTCTGTTATATTTTGTACAACAGTTAAATTTAAAGGTTTTAATTTTTATGAATTGTTTTTGTATGACTAAACACCATCATCACCATCATTCCTGAATAGTCTTCGGGCGATTGGTGCTGGAAGACAAATGGTCTTCCGGTGATTTCGCAAAAGCAAATAGAGAACCCTCGGAAGATCAAACTTCCGAGGGTTTTTTGTTTGTGGTTAATAATTTTATTTAGGGAGAATAACATGTTGGATAATTCACGTTTACGTATAGCAATGCAAAAATCAGGACGTTTAAGTGATGAGTCAAAAAAATTACTAGCTCAGTGTGGTATCAAAATTAATCTACAAGAGCAACGTCTAATTGCTTTCGCTGAAAATATGCCAATTGATATTTTACGCGTTCGTGATGACGATATACCAGGCCTTGTGATTGATGGCGTAGTTGATATTGGTATTGTGGGCGAAAATGTTTTAGAAGAAGAAGTTCTAGATAGGCAAGCTGAAGGTTATAATCCACAATATAAAAAATTACGTAGACTTGATTTTGGAGGATGTCGTTTATCTATTGCCGCCCCTCGTGACTTTAACTATACAGGTCCTGAGTGCTTAAATAATTTGCGTGTAGCAACAACTTATCCTCACCTACTCCGCCGTTATCTCTCTCAATATAATGTAAGTTTTAAAACTTGTTTGCTTAATGGTTCTGTTGAAGTGGCTCCTCGAGCTGGTTTAGCTGATGTAATTTGTGATTTGGTATCAAGTGGTGCAACTCTTGAGGCCAATGGTTTACAAGAAATAGAAGTCATTTATAAATCTAAAGCATGCTTAATTCAACGTGAAGGTGAAATGTCCTGCACTAAACAAGCCCTAATCGATAAAGTGATGACTCGAATTCAAGGTGTAATTCAAGCTCGTGAATCTAAATATATTATGCTTCACGCTCCAACAGCAGTTTTAGATCAAGTTGTTTCGCTATTACCTGGTGCAGAAAATCCAACTATTTTACCATTAACCGGTGAGCAAAATCGGGTAGCATTACACATGGTTAGTACTGAGTCATTATTCTGGGAAACCATGGAAAAACTAAAAGCATTAGGTGCTAGTTCAATCCTTGTATTACCAATTGAAAAAATGATGGAGTAATCAAATGAAGCTTTCTTATTGGCAAAATTGTTCTAAAGAACAGCAAGCAGAATTATTAACTCGCCCGGCAATTGCTGCCTCAGATTCTATTAGCCAAGTGGTTAAAGATATTTTGACACAGGTTAAACAAAATGGTGACCAAGCCCTCAAAGCATTGAGTAGTAAATATGATAAAACTCAAACCAATCAAATTAAATTAACTGAAGATGAGATAAAAACAGCAACTAGTCGTGTCAAATCGGATTTAAAACAGGCAATGCAATTGGCTGTAAGCAATATTGAAAAATTTCATCAGGCACAAGTAAGACAGACCATAACAGTTGAAACTATGCCTGGTATCAAATGCCAGTCAGTCACTAGACCTATTGATTCTGTTGGTCTCTATATACCAGGAGGTTCTGCTCCTTTATTATCAACTGTTTTAATGCTCGCTATTCCAGCTAAAATTGCTGGTTGTCGTAAAGTGATTTTATGCTCACCTCCCCCAATTGCTGATGAAATTTTGTATGCAGCTGAACTTTGCGGTGTAACAGAAATCTATCAACTAGGTGGGGCACAAGCGATTGCTGCAATGGCATTAGGTACCGAGTCAGTTCCAAAAGTCGATAAAATATTTGGCCCTGGTAATGCTTATGTTACTGAAGCCAAACGTCAAGTAAGCCAACGTCTTGATGGTGCAGCTATTGATATGCCAGCAGGCCCTTCTGAAGTATTGGTCATCGCCGATAGTTCTGCTAATCCATCTTTTATAGCTGCTGATTTACTTTCTCAAGCTGAACATGGACCGGATTCACAAGTGGTACTACTTACTCCTGATGAGAAGATTGCACAGGAAGTTTCGATTGAGGTTGATAAACAACTTATGCAACTATCGCGCCAAGATATTGCTGAAAAAGCGTTGAAAGAAAGCCGACTTATTGTAACCAACGATTTAGAAGAATGTGTAGATATCAGCAACCGTTATGGGCCTGAGCATTTAATTATTCAAACTAAAAATGCGGATCAACTGGTTGATAAAATTAATAGTGCCGGTTCAATATTTATCGGTGATTGGTCACCAGAGTCTGCTGGCGATTATGCATCAGGTACAAATCATGTATTACCTACTTATGGTTATACCTCAACTTATTCAAGCCTCGGGTTACCAGATTTTCAAAAACGGATGACTGTACAAAAATTAACGCCTGATGGATTGAAAGCGATAGGTACAGCAGTTGAGCTAATGGCACAAGCTGAGCAACTGACTGCACACAAAAATGCGGTAACGATTCGCTTAGCTAAACTTAATGCTGATAATAAATAATAGGTGGATAAAATGGATATTAATCAATTAGTCAGAAAAAACGTACAAAAGTTGACACCTTATCAATCAGCCAGACGTATTGGTGGTAAAGGTGACGTGTGGTTAAATGCCAATGAATACCCTGTTGCCCCCAATTATCAGTTAACAGAACAAACATTAAACCGTTATCCAGAAGCACAGCCTGAACATGTTATAAATGGTTATGCGCAGTATGCAGGAGTTCGACCTGATCAAGTGATAGTTAGCCGCGGTGCTGACGAAGCGATAGAGCTATTAATGCGTGCTTTTTGTGAACCTGATACAGATACAATACTTTACTGTCCACCAACTTATGGTATGTATCAAGTCAGTGCTGAAACTTTAGGAATAAAAACTAAAACTGTACCGACCAAATCAGATTGGCAACTTGATCTTGAAGGAATTAAGCAAAATATTGATAGTGTTAAATTAATCTATGTTTGTTCACCAAATAATCCAACTGGTAATTTAATCAATCAAGATGATATTAAAACATTACTTAATATAGCCGAAGATCGAGCGCTAGTTGTGATTGATGAGGCTTATATTGAGTTTTCGCCTAATTCAACGGTAGTCAGTTGGCTTAAAGACTTTCCTCACTTAGTGATTTTACGCACCTTATCAAAAGCATTTGCACTTGCCGGCTTACGTTGTGGATTTACTTTAGCTAATAAGCCAGTAATCGACGCGTTACAAAAAGTGATCGCTCCATATCCATTAGCTACACCTGTAGCTGACATTGCCACTCAGGCATTGAGTAAAGATGGTATTAATACGATGAGATTGCATGTCATCAATCTGAATAATCAAAAAGAAAAGCTGGCTAAGCATCTTTCAGCACTGCCTATAGTCGAAAAAGTTTATCCTAGTGAATCAAATTATTTATGTGTTAAATTTCAGAGTAATAAGGATGTATTTCATAAACTTTGGAATGAAGGCATTATATTGCGTGACCAAAGTAAATCAATTGGTCAAGATGGTTTTGTTCGAATTTCGATTGGTACTCAAGCTGAATGTGAAGCAGTAATAACAGCACTTAAAGTCATAATATAGGAGCAAGTATGTTACAAAAATATTTATTTATCGATCGTGATGGAACATTAATTGTTGAACCTCCTATCGATTTTCAAGTTGATAGTTTCGAAAAACTTGAATTTGAACCTAATGTGATACCCGCATTACTTAAATTACAAGCTGCTGGTTATAAATTAGTTATGGTGACCAATCAAGATGGTTTAGGCACCAGCAGCTATCCACAAGCCAAATTTGATGGCCCTCATAACTTAATGATGCAAATATTTGAATCACAAGGCGTCAGATTTGAAGAAGTTTTAATTTGTCCACATTTTCCTGAGGACAATTGTGAGTGCCGTAAACCTAAACTAAAACTGGTGCTTCCTTATTTAATGAATGGCAACTTAGACAAACAAAATAGCTATGTAATTGGTGACAGGGTCACTGATATCCAGCTTGCAGAAAATATGCAAATAAAAGGGTTACGTTATGATCCAGTAAATCTTAATTGGAACGAAATAGCTCAACGTTTAACCACAGCAGATCGTTATGCAAAAGTCGAAAGAAACACCAAAGAGACTAAGATTTTAGTTGAGGTTTGGTTAGATAGACAAGGTGGTAGCCAAATTAATACAGGTATTGGTTTTTTTGACCATATGCTCGATCAAATTGCTACTCATGGTGGCATTAAACTCAATATCCAAGTTGAAGGTGATCTTCATGTTGATGATCATCACACCATTGAAGATACTGGCCTTGCTTTAGGTGAAGCGCTAAAACAAGCTCTTGGAGATAAACGTGGAATCACACGCTATGCATCAGTTATTCCAATGGATGAATGTTTAGCAAAATGTGCAATAGATATTTCTGGTCGGCCTTACCTTGTATTTTCGGCACAATTTAGTGATCCTAAAGTTGGAGATATGAGTACACAAATGGTAGAGCATTTCTTCTACTCTTTAACTTATGCTATGGGGATCACCTTACATATTGAAACATTGGGAAATAATGATCATCATAGAATCGAAAGCTTATTTAAAGCGTTTGCTCGAACACTTAAACAAGCAATTAAAATTGAAAGTGATAGATTACCTAGTTCGAAAGGAGTGCTATAGATGAAAATTGTCATTCTCGATACAGGCTGTGCAAATCTTTCATCAGTAAAATACGCAATACAACGACTAGGCTATAATCCAATTATTAGTCTTGAACCTGATATTGTGCTTGAGTCGGATAAACTCTTTTTACCGGGTGTGGGTTCCGCATCTGCAGCAATGAAAAAGTTAAAAGAACGGAATTTAATCGAGCTGATAAAAGTTTGCACCCAACCTGTATTAGGCATCTGCCTTGGTATGCAACTTTTGGCCGATTATAGTAATGAAGGGCATGTCCATACGTTAGGTATCATTCACGAAAAAGTCTCTGAAATTCCTGATTGTGGACTACCACTACCGCATATGGGGTGGAATCAAGTTAACCCTAAAGCTGGCCACCATTTATTCCGAGATATTCCTAATGGTGCTTATTTTTACTTTGTACATGGATACGCCTTACCATTATGCTCATCAACTATCGCAGAAACCAATTACGGCGAAAGCTTTACAGCTGCCGTACAAAAAGACAACTTTTACGGTGTGCAATTTCATCCAGAGCGTTCTGGCTCAGCCGGTGCAAAATTACTAAAGAACTTTTTGGAGATGTAAAAATGGCAGTTTACCCTATTATTATTCCTGCTCTTGATTTAATTGATGGCACTGTGGTTCGATTACACCAGGGTGATTATGAACAAAAACGTGATTATGGTAATGATCCTTTAACTCGATTACAAGACTATCAGAGGCAAGGAGCTAAATTACTACATTTAGTTGATTTAACAGGTGCTAAAGATCCAAAAGCTCGGCAAATCACATTAATTAAAACACTGATTAATGGTGTCCAAGTTCCAGTACAAGTTGGAGGAGGAATTCGCAGTGAAGATGATGTTAAAGCCCTTCTCTCTGCTGGTGCAGCACGAGTTGTTATCGGTTCAACTGCAATTAAAGATCCCAAATTAGTAAAAAAATGGTTTGAAAATTATGGACCTGAATCTTTGGTATTAGCATTGGATGTTCGTATTGACAAATATGGCAATAAAAATGTCGCTATTCATGGCTGGCAAGAAGATTCTAAGCAAACTTTAGAACAAGTAATTGAGGATTACTTACCTTATGGCTTAAAACATGTCCTTTGTACTGACATTTCAAAAGATGGTACATTAACTGGTTCTAACATAAGCTTGTATCAAGAAATTAGCAAAAAATACCCAACTATTGATTTTCAAGCTTCTGGTGGAATCGGACAGTTGAACGATGTAAAGGACTTAAAAGACAGTGGTGTTGCTGGTGTCATTGTGGGTCGGGCATTACTAGAAGGTAAATTTACAGTTCAGGAGGCAATTTCATGTTGGCAAAAAGGATAATACCTTGCTTGGACGTTCGTAATGGTCAAGTTGTTAAAGGCGTGCAATTCCGTAATCACGAAATCATTGGTGATATTGTACCATTAGCTAAACGCTATGCGGAAGAAGGTGCAGATGAACTGGTTTTCTATGATATCACTGCTTCATCTGATGGGCGTGTGGTTGATAAAAGTTGGGTGGCTAAAGTTGCTCAAGTTATTGACATACCCTTTTGTGTTGCTGGTGGTATAAAAACGGTTGAAGATGCTGGGCAGATTTTAACTTATGGAGCAGATAAAATTTCAATTAACTCCCCTGCTTTAGCTAACCCAAACTTGATTACTCAATTAGCTGATTGCTTTGGTGTGCAATGTATCGTGGTAGGGATTGATACTTGGTATGATAAAGATTCAGATAGTTATCACGTTTATCAATTTACCGGTGATGAAAAGCGAACTGTAGCCACCAAATGGAATACAATTGATTGGGTTCAAGAGGTCCAAAAGCGAGGTGCCGGTGAAATTGTATTGAATATGATGAACCAAGATGGTGTTCGTAATGGTTATGATCTTAAGCAACTTAAAACGATTAGAGAAGTTTGCCAAGTACCACTGATTGCTTCTGGCGGTGCGGGTACTATGGAGCATTTTTTACAAGCTTTTAAAGAAACTAATGTTGATGGTGCTTTAGCGGCTTCAGTCTTTCATAAACAAATTATTAATATTGGCGAACTTAAACAATATTTAGCTCAACATGGAGTAGAAATACGATTATGTTAACTCAACATTCCCAAATACAGATAGATACAAAATCACTTGATTGGCAAAAAATCGATAATTTAATGCCAGTTATTATTCAGCATTATATTTCTGGTGAAGTGCTCATGCTGGGTTATATGAATCAGGAAGCTTTAGCTCAAACTCTAAGTAGCGGAAAAGTAACGTTTTATTCTCGAACTAAACAACGTTTATGGACCAAAGGCGAAACCTCAGGCAACTTTTTAAACGTGGTTAATATCTCAACCGATTGTGATAACGATACGCTGTTAATTTTAGTCAATCCGATTGGACCAACTTGTCATACTGGAACAAACAGCTGCTTTAAGAATTCTAAAACTGAATGGGGCTTTCTATACGATTTAGAACAATTACTTGGCTCTCGTAAGCAAGCTGATCCTAACACCTCTTATACTGCAAAACTCTATCATGATGGTACTAAGCGTATTGCTCAGAAAGTCGGAGAAGAAGGTGTAGAAACAGCCCTTGCTGCCACTGTACGAGATAAAGAAGAATTGAAAAATGAATCGGCAGATTTGATTTACCATCTATTAGTCTTACTACAGGATCAAAATCTACCACTCCAAGATGTGATTGGCATTTTAAAAGCTAGACATAAATAATATTAAAAAGAAACCAAGCGAGGCACAATCTTTGAGCTTGGTTTCTTAAAATACATTTCAAAATGACCTATCGATTTATCTAACAGGTAATTTAACTCCATTAAACATAGCTTGCACTGCTACATTGTTTTCACAAAGACTAATTTTATCTATTGTTTGTCTATTTAAATGTGGAGAAAATTGACTAATAAAATCATACATATAATTACGCAAGAACAGAGATCGCGCAAAGACGATATAAGTTGTACTGTAAGGGAATATATGGCCGGCATTTAGCACCACAAATTCACAATCTGAACTTTCATCAACCGCCATTTTAGCCACAATGCCAACACCAACACCTAATTTGACATAGGTTTTAATCAAATCAGCATCAGTAGTGCTAAATACAATATTTGGGACTTGATTAGCTTTAATAAATGCCTGATTAAGATCGGAACCATCATTAGAAAAATCATAACTAACTAATGGATATTTAGATAGCTCATCAATTGTAACTAAACTGCTTTTAGCTAAAGGGTGATCTTTCATGACAATGACAGCTTGGTTCCAATGATAACAAGGTAATGCAATCATATCATCACTAAGATCTGATAAATCGGTCACGATAGCAAAATCAGCTTGTCCAGTTTGTACTTGCATCAGGCATTGAGGAGATGACCCTTGTTCCATATGAAGAGTGATACTCGGGTACTGTTGCATAAATTGTTGGATAACAAGAGGTAAAGTATAACGAGCTTGAGTATAAGTGGTTGTTATCGTTAATGAGCCTTGATTTGGTTGACTAAACTCTTTAGCTAAAATTTTAATATCTTGTGCTTTATTCAAAATATCACGGGCTAAAGCTATAATCTGCTCACCAACTGGTGTAACTTCTGAAAGATGTTTACCTACACGGGTAAAGATTTGTACATTTAGCTCATCTTCCAATAATTTAATCTGCTTACTTATTCCAGGTTGAGAGGTATAAAGTTTTTCAGAGGTAAGCGATACATTGAGATCATTATTAACAACCTCAACAATATAACGCAGCTGTTGCAACTTCATGACAAAGGCTCCTTTAACTATATACCTTTCCCTTTTCTCAAAAAAAACTTGAGGAAAGGGGTTTTTTAAGGTAATTCCCTTCACACCTTACCACAAAAACGGCTTTTTATATTAAACAGCTACTGAACCTGAGCTATTCTTTATAAAATGATTAAGTGTTATTACCTATTTTTTACTATTAACCCATTTACCATGAACATATTGCATGACCCAACCAGTAGATTTGCCGTTAACTTCAGAAGTAACATACTGTTCTTTATTCTTTCGGCTATAACGAACAATACTTGGATTACCATTTGGATCATGGCTTGGTGCTTCAGTTAAATAAATAAATTTTTCTGGTAAACGATATTTAAAGCGTTGTAACTCTTCAACTAATGGTGCACGAGTTTCCCGTGATTTTGGGAAATTATGCGCTGCTAAAAATATACCTGATGCACCATCTCTAAGGACAAAATGTGCATCTGATTTAGTACATTGTAATTCAGGCAAATCAACTGGATCTTCTTTAGGAGGAGCCACATCACCATTTTTCAAGATTTTACGTGTATTTTTACAATCTTGATTAGTACAGCCCATATAGAGTCCAAAACGACCTGATTTAAGGTGCATTTCTGATCCACATTTTTCACATTCGATAATGGGCCCATCATAACTTTTTACTTTAAATGTACCCTTTTCAACCAAAGAACCATCACAAATAGGATTATTACCACAAATATGTAGCTTACGCTCATTATCAAGCAGATAACTATCCATAGCGGTATGACATTTAGGGCAACGCTTAAGTGCTCTTAAAGCGTTGGTTTCAGCTGTTTCAGCTTCTTCCAAAATGTTTAAGGTTTCATGTTCTGGAATTAAGTTAATTGTCTGCTTACAACGCTCTTTTGGCGGTAATGCATAACCAGAACAAGCTAAAAACACGCCGGTTCCTGCAGTTTTAATCCCCATTTCACGACCACAATTAGGACATTTAATTTCTGGTGTTAAAACTAAAGGATTTAATTGCATTCCACCATGATCTGGATCTTGTTCAGCGATTTCAAGATGCTGGCTAAAATCTTCAAAAAATTGATCTAAAACTTCGCGCCATTCTTGTTTTTTATTAGCGATCTCATCAAGTGCATGTTCCATACGAGCGGTAAAATCATAACTCATAAGATCATTAAAATTTTCACTTAATCTATCGGTAACAATTTCACCAATTTTTTCTGCGTAAAAACGACGATTATCTAATCGTACATATCCACGATCTTGAATAGTTGAAATGATCGTTGCATAAGTAGAAGGACGGCCAATTTCTCGTTTTTCCAACTCTTTTACTAAAGAAGCTTCATTGTAACGAGCAGGTGGTTTAGTAAAATGTTGATCTGGATTTAAGCTAAGTAACTCTAAAATATCGTTGACAGATACAGCGGGTAACATTTTATCTTCATTGTTTTTACTCAACTGAGATTGTACTTTTGTCCAACCATCAAAACGTAAAGTACGACCTTTTGCTTTTAAAGTAAAATCCCCAGCTTTAACAGTAACAGTAATTGAGTTATATTCAGCTGATGTCATTTGACAAGCAACAAATTGACGCCAAATTAGTTGATATAACTTAACAGCATCAACCTCAACATCACTCAGACTTGTAGCTTGTATATTAACATCAGAAGGACGAATAGCTTCGTGCGCTTCTTGTGAGTTTTTCTTACTGGTATAAACATTCGGTGATTTTGGTAGATATTTATCACCATAATTTTCACCAATATAATCTCGGACCATCGTTAATGCGTCTTGACTCAAATTTGTAGAGTCGGTACGCATATAAGTAATATAACCTGCCTCGTATAAACGCTGTGCTAACATCATTGTCTTTTTCACCCCGAAGCCAAGGCGAGTACTTGCAGCTTGTTGTAAAGTCGACGTAATAAATGGCGCAGTTGGATTACTTTTAGTTGGCTTTTCTTCAATATTGGTTACTTGATATTGTTTATTATTTAGCTCTGCTAAAGCAATATCAATAGCAACCCGATCTTTCGGTTCAAACGCATCATCTTTATAATGCGTAACTTGCATAGTTAGTTTTTCTTGATTAGTTGTTTTTAAGTCAGCATAGAGCTCCCAATATTCTTCAGGAATAAAGGCATGGATTTCACGTTCACGTTCAACAACTAATCGTACCGCAACGGATTGGACTCGACCAGCTGACAAACCTCTTGCTACTTTTTTCCAAAGTAATGGCGACACCATAAAACCAACTACGCGGTCCATAAATCGGCGTGCCTGCTGAGCATTAACACGATCCATATCAAGCATAGCAGGATGCTTAAACGCATTTTGAATCGCAGTTTTAGTGATTTCGTTAAATACAACACGTCGATATTTATCATCATCACCACCAATAACATCTTTTAGATGCCACGCGATGGCTTCCCCTTCTCTATCCAAGTCGGTTGCGAGATAAATCATATCCGCATCTTTGGCTAACTTTTTAAGCTCATCAACTACCCGCTCTTTACCGGGTAAAATTTCATAATGAGCTTTCCAACCATTATAAGGATCGACACTCATACGATCGACTAAGATCTGCTTTTCAGATCGTTTTACTTTCTTCTCGGCTTTATCTTTGCTGGTTTTTTCATTGCGGTGGCTACTACCACTAACTGGAAGATCTCGAATATGCCCCACGCTTGATTTAACCACGAAATCTTTGCCAAGATATTTATTAATTGTTTTTGCTTTTGCTGGTGATTCCACAATAACAAGGGATTTTCCCATAATTAAACCTATTTATCCTGTAGTTTAAGTTATTTACTGTCTAAATTAACATCAAGTAATGACAGTAAATCATCTTTAATTGTCGACACTTTACTTGCATACTGCTCTTTTTGCTCTGCATCTTCAATTAATTGTGTAATTGTTTGTGACAACGTACATCCCCGGCGTTTAGCTAAATTAGCTAATCTTTGCCAGACTAGAAATTCTAAATCAATAGACTTTTTACGTGTATTTTGCTGCTCGGCATTAAAATGTCGTTTTCGTCGCGCCCGAATGGTTTGCTTCATGCGGTTATCTAAATCGGGATTTAAATGCTGCTTAATCCAATCAACGACGGCTGTCGGTTTGTGTTCTAATAACAATAGTTCATTTACGGCTTGTTGAGCTGCACTCTTTTCAACATAACGAGTGATAGGCTCCCCTTCTAAATGTCTTTTTACTAAATAGTGCCACTTCCAACCGCATTCAAGGTTTTCTAATTGTTGATATTTCATAAGCTCACCTTGTGACGCTGTAACTAAATACGTTAGTTGTAGCATAATCTTGACACACAATAAAGAAAATTATTGCATTTGACAAATTTTTTATAAATCTGCTATCGTTCGCCTATCATTTTGAACTTCTACTTAAGGAATTACAAATAATGGCAAAAGCCGATGTTATTTATATTAATGGTTACATTTACACTGCTGACGAGCATGATACCGTTTGTGAAGCGCTTGCAATTAAAAATGGCTATATTATTGCAACTGGTACCACACAAGAGATAAATAACTCCCAATATGTTGATAATTGTACAATAATTCATGATCTACTAGGTAAAACAATGATGCCTGGCATAATTGATGCTCATCTACATACCTTTTGGGGCGGTATGCAATTATCATCATGTAATTTAAATTATCAAAGTTTAACTGTTGATACTACCTTAGCCATTATTCAAGAATATTTAGATAATGATTCCGCAGACAATAGTAAAAATTGGTTACAAGTTCGTGGCTGGTTACGCCAAGAAGTGTTACCAATCGGAACCGACATTACCCGCTTTGATCTTGATAAACTTAATACCACGCGCCCTGTAATTCTGTTTTCAAATGATTGTCATACGCTTGTTGCAAATAGCATTGCTTTAGAAAAATTTGGACTTGACCGTAATACGCCAGAGCCTTCTGATGGAAAAATTGGACGCACTGAAGATGGCGAATTAAACGGTATATTAGAAGATGCCCCTGCTATGCGCGCGTTTGACAGCATCTCTAAAATTACCGATGAACAAGCAGTAAACATAGCTAAATTATCACAAACTGAATTAAATAAGCAAGGTGTAACGTCAGTTATGGATGCACGCATCACTGAAACACAAGCCGATGCATATCTAAAATTACAACAACAAGATCAGCTCTCAATACGTTTATTTGGTGCACGTGAATTACCACCTGATGATGTCGGTTCTATTGAAGATATTCCTGCTGTTATTGATCGCGTTAAACAATTTGCTAAGCGTTATGATGATAAAAACTGGCAACCTAAGCCAGGTATAAAAGTATCGCATACCAAATTATTTGTCGATGGAGTGATGCAAGCACCATTAATGACAGCTCGCTTACTAAAACCTTATCAATTAGAAAATGAAAAAGATCGTCTCGGTGATCTATATTATTCAACAGAGATGTTAGATGCATTAATACTCGAATCATCTAAAGCTGGATTTCATCCTCACATGCATACTGTTGGCGAAGGAGCAATTGAAGTTGTTCTTAACGCGATTGAAAAAATGCGAAAAACACTACCAGATGCGGATATTCGTCCAAGTACTGCACATAATGAACTCAGTGCAATGCATCAATTTGCACGTTATAAACAATTGAAAACCAGTGTAGTATTTTCATTCCAATGGGCTGGCTGTAGCTCAGCAATGGTAGAACAATACGAAACCTTATTTGGAGCCGAACGCTATAATGGTTTAGAAGCCCACGGTCAGTATATAGATGCTGGAGTCACTTGTGCGTTTGGTAGCGATTGGCCAATTGATCCACTTAATGAATGGTATGATTTCCAAATTGCCATGACCAGACAAATTGATGCACAGCACCCTCGTTTAAATAGTGACCGCAACTTAACAGCGACCGAAGTCCTACGCTGTGCAACAATTGGCGCCGCTTATGTGTTAAAACAAGATGATTATATAGGCTCTATAGAAAAAGGAAAATTTGCAGATTTAATTATTTTAGATCGTAATCCATTTACCATTGCAGCAACGGATATTCAAAATGTCAAAGTATTAACTACGATTGTTGGAGGGAAAACAGTTTATCAACACGCCTAATAATCGTTAAAAAAATTTATTACCCCGCCTATTAGTCGGGGTAATTTTTCAATGATTAATCAGCATCAACGATAACATCGCCTTCCACTGCTGGTTTTCGAGAAAAATGTAAAATCGCAGCAATAATAAATGCTCCGATAAACATATCAATGACATACCATAATGCACCTTTGGTTACACCACCTAACGCAACTAAACCACCAAATGCAACTAATGAATCAATACCATTAATCATGCCTAACATTCCCGCAACTGCTGTACCAACAACGATCGCAATAATAATGCGTTTTGGATCTTTAGCCGCAAATGGAATCGCCCCTTCTGTAATACCAGCTAGGGATAAAAAGAACGCAGTAATACCAAACTCTTTTTCTTCCTTAGTATATTTAGAGCGAGACACAATCAAAGAAGAAATAGCCAATCCTAAAGGAGGAATTGCACAGCACATACGAAATACACCATTAGGACCGTAAACACCTTCTGCCATAGCTGCTAATGTAAAGGCTGTAGCTGCTTTACTACATGGTCCGCCCATATCTAGCGCTGCAAGAACACCAATTCCTATACCTAAAAATGCTGCGTTAAATTCAGACATGCCTTTTAAAGTTTCGACCATTGCTTTTACAAACCAATCAAGCGGATATGACAAGCCATAAATATAAATAGGAGCCATAACTAATAAGGTCACAGTTGGAATAATCATAACAGGCATAACCGAGGCAATAACTGGATGGACTTTAACTGTTTTAAACCATTTTACAAAATAACCAATTAAAACACCGAAAATCATAGCACCAATAAAGCCTGTACTTACATGATTAGCACCAATTGGATTATTTACTACATATCCCATAATAAATGCTGGAGCTAAAGCGGCATTTCCACCAATCGAATAAGCCATATATGCCGCAAGCACAGGTACCATCATTGCAAAGCCATAAAACGCAACTTGCTGTAAATCGGCAAAGAATTGATTACTTGGTAAAATAGTGTCACCAGTTACATGACCTGTCATTAACACTATTGAAAAAAGAATACCTGAAGCAATAATAACTGGTAAAAATTTACTGATACCGGTATTTAATGACCTAAATATTTCTTTTCCAATACTCTCCTTAACTTCTTTTTTTGATGATAGTGCTTCAGCATTGTTAAAAATATTAACCGTGTTTTTAACCGCTTCACCGGTGCTGACCTTAATCACATTTTTAAAAGGTTCTAACCTTTCAGCATTATCAATAGAAATATCTGTTGCTAACAAAATCACATCAGCACTTTTTAAATCTTGTTCTGTTAAAACATTATCAATCCCTGCTGCGCCTTGTGTTTCGACCTTACAATCCCATCCTCGCTTTTTAGCTTCATTTTCAATTTTTTGTTTAGCAATATAAGTATGAGCCATACCCGCTGTACAGGCACATATGGCCACAATTTTTTTATTTTTTAGCGATTCTTTACTCATATAAACCTCGAATTAATTTTGCTACAGTTTGAATATCACTATTTAACAGTTCTTCAATAAAATCATCATCAGCCAAATTAGATGCCAATTTAGCAATTATTGTCAAATGCTCTTTATCCGCATTTTGTGGAGCGCCAATCATTACCACTAACTTAACTTTATTTTCATTATTCCAAATTATTCCTGGATTATACTTACCTACCACAATAAATGGTGTTTTCACTGCGCCACTTTTAGCATGAGGCAAAGCAATATCTGTTAGTACATCTGTATCCATTTCTTTTTCATGATTCATAAGATCTTGGAAAAATTGTGTGACATTGTTTAAATACTCGTTACTGTTTTCTGCCATTAATTTGATCACTAATGATTTATCTTGAGCAAGATTATCAGTTAGTTCGACGGGAATAACCGGAATTAAAGCCATAAATAAGTCCTCTTGATAATTATTTAGTATAAAATTTTAGTAAAATAAAGATATACAAAACAAATATATAACGTTCATTTTTTATTGACACTTAATTTTTTGATTAAATAATTTGATCTTGCTCACAAATATGAAATATTTAAAATTTATTGATGATTAAAGTAATCATTACTTTCAATAGCAAATTATCACACCGAATAAAACTAGTTGATAAAAATTAACTGCTGAGCAGCAACCAATTATTGCGTTATAAAAGAAGTAAAAATTCTAGATGTTGAGAATAACATTCTAAAAATCTCACATGTACTTAACCAATTATCAAATATTAAGATAACATGCTGGCTTTTAAAATTTGTGCTGCATTGAAAAGTAAAGCTTGCATTCGAATTGCATAATCAAAGATTTATAAATCAGTGAAATATGGAGTAATGTTATTACAATTTAAAGCATCATCAAGGGTTTAAGCAATCATTTGTTTTCAGCAGATAATAATACTTGAACGTTTAAAAGAATAATCTTCAAGTTTATTAAGCTTTACATTCAACTCTGATGCAGCAAAATTTTTAATAGGGGAAAAGCAATCTAATAAATAACTTGCTTGAAATACTGACAGTTAGAAATTAATACAATAATTTCAAGTTTCTTAAGGAAGGTCTGTTTTTTATTTAGATATAAACTTTAAAATCAACTTATTTTAAAAAACATTAACTTGTTGACTGATTGAATGTTTACCTTATACTATGCGCAATTGTTTACCGGCAGTACAAAAATGTTCAACTCCTCAAATCTTCTTAATTGTGTACTCTTTCCAATCGTTAAGCCTAATTATTCAAAATTAAAATGCCAATTAGAAAATAAAGTGATTGTCATTACCGGCGCTAGCTATGGAATTGGTGAAAGTCTGGTTAATCTTTTAGCCAATATTCAATGTCATCTTATTTTAGTCGCTAGAACACATGATAAATTAATAAATATACAGCAGTCATTAGCTCACAAAAAAGCTAAGATTGATATATTTTCGGTTGATTTGCGCGAATCGGAACAATTGGATAATTTAATTACTAATTTACAGCGATACTCTGTTGATATCTTAATCAATAATGCTGGCAAATCAATTTGTCGGTCAATACTGCAATCATTATCACGTATGCATGATTTTGATAGAACGATGAAGTTAAATTATTATGCACCGGTCAAACTCTGCTTGGCGTTAATTCCCCAATTACAGCGTAATCAAGGGCAAATTATTAATGTTTCTGCCATAAACGTACTTTTAGCCCCAACGGCTAATTGGGCTGCTTATCAAGCCTCAAAAACGGCCTTTGACCAATGGTTAAGCTGTGCAAGGCCAGAATTGGAAAATCAGAAAATCAATGTTTCAACAGCTTATTTACCTCTTGTTAAAACACGAATGATTGAACCTACTAAGATTTATAAGAGATTTCCTGCCTTACAAGCTGATAAAGCTGCAGCCATAATCTGTCGTTTATTACAAACAAAAAAACATCAATATAAACCATGGTGGACTATCATAGTTCAACTTGCCTCATTATTTTTTAATAATATTTGGGTTAAATTGAACCGTTATTTTTTGAAGAAAAAGCTATGATAAAACTTATTAAAGCGCTGTATAAAAAGAAATTATTAACTTTATTAGGCATTTGGCACTTATTAAATAGCATTCATATTGTTGGTATCAATTTAATGGCGTTGCTTTATGTTCGTCAAAAACTTTCTCCTAACCAAATTGCTATCGATGAGAACGGCACTGGCACTGATTATCGTACCCTTTTTAATCAATCTCAGCACCTTGCCAAACAATTAGCAATTAATTTTAAAATAAAGCGTCATCAAAAAGTCGCTATTATAGCGCACAACCACCTACTCTTAGTTCATACTTTATTTGCTATGACAAGATTAGGCGTTGATGTTTATCTTATCAATACTGAACTGTCGACAAATCAACTTAAGTCCATTCACGAAAATGTCGGTTTTGACTGGATAATTCACGATCCAGAAATAGCGTGTTTATCAAATGTAAAAAGCTTACCCATTTATCATGAAAGCCTTATGTCAATTCACTCTCTATTAGTTTCGACCTCGACAATTGATGTAAAAATTAAAACGACCCACTTCTCAAAAATTACTGTTTTAACGAGTGGCACAACAGGCCGTTTTAAATTAGCAGCACGCGATAGTAAGGCACAAAATTTTATTAGTCCATTTTGTCAACTACTGGTGAAACTAAATCTTTTCCGTTATCAAAAAATCTATATTGCAACGCCTATTTATCATGGGTTTGGCATGGCAAGTTTATGTATCGCTGTGTTATTAGGTGCAACAATGTTTTTAACAAAAAAATTTGATAGTCAAAAAGCATGTGGGTTAATTGCGAGTAACCAAATAGAGGTGGTCACACTTGTTCCTTTAATGTTAAATAGGATGTTGAAATGCTCTAAACATCAACTCACTAGTTTAAAATGTATTATTACCGGAGGAGCGCCAATTACAGCAATATTAGTTGATCAAGTCATTACTACGCTTGGAAAGATATTATTCAATTTGTATGGCACATCAGAAGCAGGTATTTGCATGATTGCCTCGCCCGATGATCTCTCTATCAAACCTGAAACCATTGGTAAACCGCTGAGAGGATTATCAACTAAATTACAGAAGCAAAACAATGCATCACAAAAACACCATGAGCTGTTTATTAAATGTGCTTGGTCAACTGTAGGCAACTATTGGGTTTCAACAGGAGATTTAGTCTATCAAGATGCTGACGGTTATTACTTTTTAGCAGGTCGAGTTGATGATATGATTGTTTCAGGTGGTGAAAATGTTTATCCATATGAACTTGAACACTGCTTATCAACTCATCCGGAAATTAATGATGTAACAGTGATAAGTGTGCCGGATGAAGAATTCGGGCAAAGATTGGTCGCCTTTATTGTTTTAAATCCTAATACCGAACAATCCGAAACTAAAATACAGGACTGGCTTAAATCAAAAATAGCCCGTTATCAGATGCCCAAAAAAATCATTTTTATCGACGAACTACCTATGACAAGTATTGGAAAAATAAACCGTAAAAAATTACAAAAGCTATTTTTTAATCATTTAAGTAATGCATAACACTTAGTTAGCAATAAATGAACTGTTGTCCATTATTATATTCTAATAAAAATTTTTCTTAGAAAGGTATTATGAATTTGTAGGCGGCGCTATTTAACCTCTACTTTGAGTTACTCTTCTTGAAAAATAAGCCTGAAAAGTTGACTGGTTTATTTCTAGTTTTCAGTATTTATTTATGGTTAACGTCCTAAAAAAATATCTTTACTGGATCTAGAACCCTCATCTTTAATTTGTTTCTTCTTTTCTATTAAATAGTTATTTGCTTTGATATATATATCTTTATCGCATTCAATGTTTAAGATTAATTTATTATTACTTTTATTTATGACGAGAAAATGATTATCCTTATAATCAAAAATAATATTTTCTACCGATGTAGCACCTTTATTAAAATTAGATAAATTATAATAATATCTGAAAGTTACATATTGTTTTGAGATATGAATATAACCATACTCTTTTTCATCAACTTTAGCAAAAATTTTTAATGTTAAAGAATCCTCATCTTCAATTTTATCATATTGATAGGATTTTATATAAAACTTAGGGCTAGTAAATGAGCACGTAAATAACAAAGATATTATTAAAAAAGTTATAACTGAAATTACCTTAAAGATTTTCATTTCATTATACCTGCTGCTTAAGATGCACTATACATAGAACTTGCACATTGTCTTTTGAGCAAATTATATCCTTTTGTTGTATTTACCACATCATAATTATCAACATACATTTTTAAAATTAGACATTTGCATATCATCTACATCAAAACTTGTTCCTTTGAGACTAACGAACGAGAAAAACAAAACTTGAATTAAAAGAAAAATTTTTCCATTATGCCTATCCCTCTATTTTTAAATTTAAATCTTCTGGTGCTATGAAGATAGTTTCTTTGAAACCAACGCCTTTAGATGCTCCAACCAAAACTTTCTTTATTATCTTTTTCAACTCACCAATACCCATTCTAATTAATATATCCATAGCTTTTCTAGATATTAAAAGACCGTCCCCGAAGGGATTAACGAGAGTATTATAATCATGCGTATAAGCATAAACTTTGGTTAGCTTCCTTTTAGTTTTATGGGATCTTGGCTTATATTGGTTCCGGTATTACTGTCATAATATCGGAACCGATTAGATAAGCTGAAGCGTTGAAACTTTAAAAGGATTATGCATTACCATTCTAACACGAGTTGTTTTACTCATTCCGTCAGTTTAAAAATCAGCACTGGCGAGATATCAACACCATATATCTCCTTATATAGAAATAATATTTATTTCATTCCTTTATGAAGGATATAGCAACTTTCTTTAAATTTTAGCTCACAAGCTTGTTCAAAATACTTTTTAGCTAAATCACTATTTTTTTCAATTCTATCACCTTTATAATACATAACACCTAAATTATGCATTGCTTGAGTGTCACCATTATCTGCTGCTTTTGTGTACCAATATAATGCTTTTTTTTTATCAACTTTGACGCCCTCACCTTCGTCATACATGCGTGATAAACCATATTGCGCAATAGAACCCCCTTGTTCCGCTGCCTGAGTAAGCCAATATAGCGTTTTTTCAGTATTTTCTTCGACGCCGTCGCCGTTCTAATACATAAATGCTAAATTAAACTGAGCATCTTTATCTCCCTGCTCAGCCTCAGTGTTACAAGCAATAAAAGCTTTATCAAAAGCTTTTTGTTCGAAATAGGTAGCGCAATTATTAGCGTAAGCCGTGGTCGATAATAATGCTGTTAATACAACATATACCAATATAGCGCTTTTTCTTTATTTCCTTCATGATCAAGCATCCAGGTTAAACCACTGTGCTCCGCATAAACAAACCCTTGTTTAGTAGCTTTAGTGTACCAATAGAGCACTTTTTTTCTATTTTTATCGAAATCGAACGACCGCCCTAATTCATATTGAGCAACAATAAATCCTTGCTCTGCTGCTTTAGTGAGCCATTTTTCACGTTCAAACCTTCTGGATAAATCATATTGTGCTTGAACAGATCCGGCTTCCGCTGCTTGAGTGAGCCAATAGAGTGCTTTTTCTTTGTTTTCCTCGACTCCCTCACCTTCTTCATACATGCGTGATAAACCATATTGCGCAATAGAAACCCCTTGTTCCGCTGCCTGAGTAAGCCAATATAGTGCTTTTTCAGTATTTTCTTCGACACCGTAACCGTTGTAATACATAAATGCTAAATTAAACTGAGCATCTTTATCTCCCTGCTCAGCCTCAGTGTTACAAGCAATAAAAGCTTTATCAAAAGCTTTTTGTTCAAAATAGGTAACGCAATTATTAGCGTAAGCTGTCGTCGATAATAATGCTGTTAATACAACAAATAGTACTTTTTTCATTAGTTTTCCTTAAATTCCTAAAATATAATAATTTTTTTTATTTTGCCTGCTGGCAAGAAAAGAACAAAAATACGCTTACTATCTATTACTTGTTAACAATGTACTTTTAAATCGCTTATCGGTATATGCAGTTGATAAAATGACTAACACGCCAACCCAATATCTTGAGCCGTATTAAAATGTCACTGTTAAGCTAATTTATATCAAAAAAGTGATTGTGTTAACAGAATAAATAACATTTTGAGTCTATATAAAAAAAGAACTGCCTTAATATATGAGGCAGTTCTTTTAACATGTTTCTAATTTGCATGACTTATGAATAATGTTTATTTGATTCCTTTGTGAAGGATATCGCAACTTTCTTTAAATTTTAACTCACAAGCTTGTTCAAAATACTTTTTAGCTAACTCGCTATTTTTTTCAATACCATCACCTTTATAATACATAACGCCCAAATCATGCATTGCTTCAGTGTTACCATTATCTACAGATTTTTTATACCAAAATAGTGCTTTTTCTTTATCGACTTCGATCTCGTATCCTTTGTCATACATATGTGCTAAACGATATTGTGTTTGACTAAGCTCTTTTTTCATTGCGTTACTGAGCCAATATACCGTTTTATCTTTATTAACTTCGAGACCGTCACCTTTGTCATACATTTCTGCTAAATCATATTGCGCTTGAGCAATTCCATATTCTGGTACATCGCTTTTTCTAGGTAACCTCTTACGTAGTTCTGCTATAACATCGTCACTTTCATTATTCAAAACTGCTAAATAATACTGCGCCTCAACAAATCCTTTTTTTACTGCTTTCGTGTACCAATATACTGCTTTCTCTTTATTGACCTCAACACTGTCTCCTTTATCATATCTCTTTGCTAACTCGAATTGCGCCCTACCATCCCCTCGTTCCGCAGCTTTTGTATACCAATACACCGCTTTTTCTTGATTGACTTCGACACCGAGCCCATAGTTATAAATGTTTGCTAATCCAATTTGTGCAGAAATAAGCCCCTGTTGCTCAGCTTTAGTATACCAATATAGCGATTTTTCTTTATTACCATGTTGCCCTAAATCATATTGCGCAACAACAAATCCTTGCTCTGCTGCTTTAGTGAGCCATTTTTCACGTTCAAACCTATTGGATAAATCATATTGTGCTTGAACAGATCCGGCTTCCGCTGCTTGAGTGAGCCAATAGAGTGCTTGTTCTTTATCGACTTCGACTCCCTCACCTTCTTCATACATGCGTGATAAACCATATTGCGCAACAGAAACCCCTTGTTCCGCTGCCTGAGTAAGCCAATTTAGTGCTTTTTCTGTATTTTTTTCGACGCCGTCGCCGTTGTAATACATAAATGCTAAATTAAACTGAGCATCTTTATCTCCCTGCTCAGCCTCAGTGTTACAAGCAATAAAAGCTTTATCAAAAGCTTTTTGTTCGAAATAGGTAGCGCAATTATTAGCGTAAGCCGTCGTCGATAATAATGCTGTTAATACAACAAATTGTACTTTTTTCATTAGTTTTCCTTAATTTCCTTAAATATAATAATTTTTTTATTTTGTCTGCTGGCAAGAAAAGAACAAAAATACGTTTACTATCTATTACTTGTTAACAATGTACTTTTAAATCGCTTATCGGTATATGCAGTTGATAAAATGACTAACACGCCAACCAAATATCTTGAGCCGTATTAAAATGTCATTGTTAAGCTAATTTATATCAAAAAAGTAATTGTGTTAACAGAATAAATAACATTTTAAAGCTGTATAAAAAAGAACTGCCTTAATATGTGAGGCAGTTCTTTTAACATGTTTCTAATTTGCATGACTTATGAATAATGTTTATTTGATTCCTTTGTGAAGGATATCGCAACTTTCTTTAAATTTTAGCTCACAAGCTTGTTCAAAATACTTTTTAGCTAACTCGCTATTTTTTTCAATACCATCACCTTTATAATACATAACGCCCAAATCATGCATTGCTTCAGTGTTACCATTATCTACAGATTTTTTATACCAAAATAGTGCTTTTTCTTTATCGACTTCGATCTCTTCACCTTTGTCATACATATGTGCTAAACGATATTGTGTTTGACTAAGCTCTTTTTTCATTGCGTTACTGAGCCAATATACCGTTTTATCTTTATTAACTTCGAGACCGTCACCTTTGTCATACATTTCTGCTAAATGATATTGCGCTTGAGCAATTCCATATTCCGGTCCAGTGATTTTTCTACCTAACCTTTTACCTAGTTCTGCTATAACATCGTCACCTTCATTATTCAAAACTGCTAAATTATATTGCGCCTCAACAAATCCTTTTTTTGCTGCTTTCGTATACCAATATACTGCTTTCTCTTTATTGACTTCAACACCGTCTCCTTTGTCATATCTCTTTGCTAACTTTAATTGCGCCCAACCATCCCCTTGTTCCGCAGCTTTTGTATACCAATACACCGCTCTTTCTTGATTGACTTCGACACCGAGCCCATAGTTATAAATGTTTGCTAATCCAATTTGTGCAGAAATAAGCCCCTGTTGCTCAGCTTTAGTATACCAATATAGCGATTTTTCTTTATTACCATATTGTCCTAAATCATATTGCGCAACAACAAATCCTTGTTCTGCTGCTTTAGTGAGCCATTTTTCACGTTCAAACCTTTCGGATAAATCATATTGTGCTTGAACAGATCCGGCTTCCGCTGCTTGAGTGAGCCAATATAGTGCTTTTTCTCTGTTTTCCTCGACTCCCTCACCTTCTTCATACATGCGTGATAAACCATATTGCGCAATAGAAACCCCTTGTTCCGCTGCCTGAGTAAGCCAATTTAGTGCTTTTTCTGTATTTTCTTCGACGCCGTCGCCGTTGTAATACATAAATGCTAAATTAAACTGAGCATCTTTATCTCCCTGCTCAGCATCAGTGTTACAAGCAATAAAAGCTTTATCAAAAGCTTTTTGTTCGAAATAGGTAGCGCAATTATTAGCGTAAGCCGTCGTCGATAATAATGCTGTTAATACAACAAATTGTACTTTTTTCATTAGTTTTCCTTAATTTCCTTAAATATAATAATTTTTTTATTTTGCCTACTGACAAGAAAAGAATAGGCTTACTCTCTATTACTCGTTAACAATGTACTTTTAACTGGCTTATGCGTATGTGGAGTTGAAAAAATTGTTAACACGCCAATTATTGGATCACATAAAAATTTCACTATTATTAGAAAAGTATTTAACCATAATATTCCTATAAATATATTTTCTCATTACTTTAAATCAAATCCTTAATATTTCCCTTTCTTCAGAAATTAAAAATGCGATTTATTTTTATAGGCAAATAACCTTGGTTTAATCTATTTTTATTCTTATTCATAATAGAGAGCTTAACCTAAATATAAATCACTTTCTTTGAGTCTAAAAAATCTATTTTTATTAAGAATTGTTCAGAAATAATTCATATTAAATGGTTAAATCCAGAATTTACTAAATTAAATGTCAATATAATAAAAATTAGCTTGCATAATTATGATAATGTGGCAGAATTCCCTGCCGCTTCAAGCGGGTAAAAGGCAAAACTATACTTAGTAGTTTTTTATTGTTTTTTGGGACAGAGGAGCAAAAATAAATCATGTCCGCAATAAAAATGAAACGAGTTTTAACCACACCTGCATTAATTGCATTTGGTTTAGCTTATATGGTTCCTTTAGGGATCTTTACCACTTATGGGGAAGTTACCGTTGTCAGTAATGGACACTTACCTATAGCCTACATCATCACCCTTGCCATGATCTTTTTCACAGCATTGAGTTACTGCCGAATGGCAAATAAACTCCCTATTGCTGGTTCGGCGTATACCTATGTACAACGAACTTTTGGTGGAAAAGTTGGTTTCTTAGTTGGTTGGGCACAAATTCTTGATTACCTATTTTTACCAATATTAAATTATTTGGTTTTAGGAATATATCTACATGAGCACTTTGAGAATATTCCAGCCTATGTATTTGTATTAGTATCGATTATGGGTGTCAGTATATTAAATTATCTTGGAATAAAGTTAATCAATTGGGCCAATATCACTTTAAATTTATTTCAAGCGTTATTTATCGTATTGTTTATTATTATAACGTTAATAAATGTTGATTTAACACCCGAAGCAATGCTCAAACCAATATCAGTTACACCAGATGACTTTAGTGGTTTATTTTCCGGAGCCGCCATATTATGCCTTGCATTTTTAGGTTTTGATGCAATAGCGACACTGGCTGAAGAATCAAATGAAGCGAAAAAAACCTTACCAAGAGCTATTATTGGCACCGTACTTATTGCTGGTTGTATATTCCTAGTTGTTTCCTATTGTGCGCATTTAGCGTATCCGCAATGGACTGATTTTGTTGATAATAGAGATACAGCGAGTTTGGATGTAATGCACAGAGTTGACAGTATAAGTCATTTAACCAATATTCTTGGCAATTTTGGTAATGATTTTATATATAATTTCTTCCAAACAGCATATTTAACTGGTGTATTTGCCTCAACAATGACAGCACAAACTAGTGTATCTCGAATTTTTTATGCTATGGGACGTGAAGGTGTATTACCTAAACGAATCTTCTATAGAATTCATCCACGTTTTAGAACACCTTACTTATCAATAATTTTTGTTTCTATTTTTTCATTATTCTCTTTGGTTCTTGATTTAACCTTAGTGATATCGATGATAAGTTTTGGTGCATTAGTCGCTTTTACCTTTGTCAACCTATGCGTTATCAAAAGCTACTTAGGCGGTGAAACCAAGAAAACAGTGTTGATGCTATTAAAATATGGACTAATGCCTGCAATTGGTTTACTACTTTCGTTGTGGCTATGGACTAGCCTTGAATCGACAGCAATGATGGTTGGATTGATATGGTTGGCTTTTGGATTCTGTTATCTACTTTATTTAACTAGATTTTTTACAACAACATTACCATCAATTGATCATTCGGAATTGGATTCAATTATCAAAGATTAGATAATTCTATTAGGTCTACTTAAAAGTATTTAGTTCATGCCCTTTAAAAATAATCCCGTCGACCAAGGTCGACGGGATTTTCATTTTTAAGTAATAAAACTTGATTAAAATCGCTTAAAATTATTCACCAAAACCTGTAGCAAATAATTCACGGATTTCATCCATAGCTGCTTTTTCATCTTCACCATCACAGATGATTTCAACAGTTGAACCACCTTTAACGCCAGCACCAAGTAAACCCATCATACTTTTTAATTTAATAGCTTTATCGTTATAAACAAGTTCAATTGATGATTTATAACGACCAGCTAATTTAACAAGTGTCGTTACTGGGCGGGCATGTAAACCAGTTGAATTTTTTACTACCATTTGCTCTTTTAGCATATTATATGTCCTTACTTATATCTAACGTTAATACGATACCTGTATTTATATCATAAATTCATTTTTTTTGCTCTTTTTTAGCGTTAATTTTTGAAATTTATTCATAACATTCTGATTATTAATAGCTGTTTATTAATAATACTAAAATTACTCTACCCAGAAATATCTCACCACATGGAAAAAAATTGGAGCAGCAAAACAGATTGAATCGAAGCGATCAAGTATTCCTCCATGACCACCTATAAGCCTTCCCCAGTCTTTTACACCCCGATCACGTTTGATGGCAGACATCACTAATCCCCCAAAAAAACCCAAAAGTGTAATCATTAGCGAAATTAAGCCCGATTGCAGAAAAGTAAAAGGCGTGATCCAAAACATACATGCCCCAATAAAACTGGCTGATAAAATACCGCCAACAAACCCTTCTATCGTTTTCGCTGGTGAGACATTTGGGCTAATTTTATGTTTTCCAAATAATTTTCCAAAAACGTATTGCAATACATCTGATAGCTGAACGACGAGTACTAGATAAGCGATTAACAACAGGTTACGACCTTGATAATTTTCGATGTCTAACACTAATAATGCTGGCACACATGAAATACAATAAACCGTAATCATCAATCCCCATTGTACATCCGCTATTCTTTCTAAAAAAATTCGGGTCGATCCTGTAATTGTAGCAAATATTGCCAGGAACAAAAACGCATAAACTGGAATAAAGATACTGAATAGACCATACCAAGCATAAGCGACCAAAATATATTGCACAGGTAAAGCGATACCAAATGCAAAAATTAATGCAAAATAGTCGTAGCGATTAATCGGTGTTAAAATAAGAAATTCACGTAAAGCTAAGCCCGAAACAATAAAAAACAAAAATATCACTGCCAATTGACCTAACCAAAAAGCTCCACCAATAATGGCTACCATCACCCACCATGCATTAATTCGAGCATTTAAATTATCAATACTGGGGGATTTGAAGCGGTATTTTAGAAGCTGACCAATTATCGATGCCACTAACAAAAACAAACCGATGCCCAAAAACAATAAAAATGTATCATATTGATAATGGGACATCTTAATTCTCCTTGTGTGTAATGTTACAAAAAAATCCGTTAATTATTGATAATACCATTAATGACAGCAAAAACGATTAAACAATTTTGTAATAAAAATAAAATTATTTGGAATCTTAACAGCGATAAAACTCCCTTTTGGCGATCATCCACTGTCCTTAATGTTGGAGCATTAATGAGTTTTAAATTGATTAACGCCTTATCCATCGCCAACAACTCATTTTGCAAATGGTCTGAATGATTGGCTAAATATTCAAATAACTTTTTATCAAAAGCGACTCTTATAGCGTAATATTTACTTACTAAACCAAGGAGAAAAATAATCAAACAAAAAATGGTTAAAGCCCCTTCCCCAAAACTTATCAAAGCAACAAAAGCACCCAATACGGATAAAAGCATAGAATAAATATCAATCTGTCTGCTAATTGATAAATAATGACAAAATATCTCCAAATCGGTTTTGCTAATACTATTTTGCAATGGGTCCGAACTTAACATCTCCCTATCCCTTCTTTAATCGTTGAAAACCAATTGGATAAAATCAATTGTTGTTGGTTAGATATAACAATCGAATTCCGACAGGCTTTTACTTTATTTATTGCTTCTTGTAGATTATTGGCTCTTTTCGTCCATAATAACCACGCAATCACAGCGGTTGCACTTCTAGAATAACCTAAAGCACAACAAACTAATAATTTACCTTGTTGATGATAAAGTTCAATAGTTTTCGCGGCTTGTTGACACTCTTCCTGCGAAAGTGGGGTCATATCTAAAACGGGAATAAGAGTATATGCACCTTTAAAATGCCCAATTGGTAACTCGGCGCACAAATCTACTACCGAATTATAATGATTTTGCTTTAAGCTTTGACTGGATGGAATGCGGCCTAAATAAACTTCATCAACGATCAAATCATCAGTTTGATGTCTGATTGTCCATATCCTTGAATTTAGCCACATAATGATAAAATATGGGAAAAAAAGCAAAATAACGGGAAGCTTAAAATGGCCATTTTGTTGTTTTTGAAAGCCTGATGAGAACAAATAATTAGCAGCAACCAATAACAAAGCACCAGTCAACCATAATAGAGCCCATACAGAATAATAGACAACAACGGCCAGTGATAACAAGCTCAAACCAAAATAAATCAATGCCCAGCAATAGCTTGACGGTCGATGTTTTATCTGTTTTTCTCTCTTATCCGGCCATAACCAAATACAAAAACACCCAACCCATAATCCAGTTGGAATATCAAAAAAATGATGCTGCCAAGTGGTTAGAACTGAAAGTCCTATTAACAAGCACCAAATATGTAAAAGATAACGACTCAATCCACGAAAATAGTTAGCGTAAAACTGCCATAAAATTACTAATAACGTAATATGTAATGAAGGAGCTTGATTAAATGGCTTATCAAATCCCATCAAAATATCAAACATCAATCCAAAAAATCCGTCCAAAGCCGGACGATCAAAATAGAATTTCAGTGGAAAAAGCAAAAAACAAATAATACAAATGACTTGCGCCGTTAACAGCCGTAAACCAAGAGTCTTAAGAGATTGCCATGAAGATGTTAGTAAAATGGCAAAACCATACATGAGATCGATAGACCAATAAGGAACAATCGTCCATGGCCAAAGTGGAATATTACGCTCCCAACTAAAAAACAGACTCGGTACCCCCTCACGTTGAGACGTAAACCAGTTAGCAAAATTGTAACTAGTAAAAAAGAACACCGATAAACCGACTAACCATATACACTTATAAAAGTTAAGTCGGTTAAATACTTTTAGCATAATTAACTCGAATTTCGTTGTGCAAGCGAAACGGTAAAAATACCCCACTGATCTACCAACATGGTAACTTTAGTAAATCCAGCTTCCTCAACTAACTGATCCATCTCAAGCTGAGTCCGTCGTCGCATAATCCATGCTTTCCCTTCTCGATGAGAGGTTAAAGCTCTAGCAATAAATTCAAGTTGAGGATGCCAAGGTTGATTGGTATAAATTAAATATCCCCCTGCTGGAATCACATCGGACAACCCTAACAAAGATTCACGTAATAACTGATTATCATCAAACAATTCATATAAACCTGAAACCACCGCTAAATTAGGTTTTGGAGATAGTTGTGACAGTTCATTACGACTAAATGCATCACCTTTTTCAAAACGAACAATATCACTTAAACCTTGTTGTTCTATGAGTATACGCCCATCACGAATATTGATATCACTATAATCACGTAATAAAACCGAATTTGGTTTATGGGCAATTTGATTAATCGTTTCAAGAATGTAGCGACCATGTCCTGCAGCTATATCAACAATGTTGACTTCATCAGATTGTAGCTTTTCAATAGTTTGCTTTAACAATTGCTCTAAATGGTTTTTACGTTGTCGAATACCCCGCCAGCCAATAGATTGCAAATAGAGATAATCAAAAAATTGACCGAGTTTAGAGGAACCAGAAGGTTCATTTCGATAAACATAATCTAGTGTACTACCCGAATCAAATCCTGTTTCTAAGCCTAGCTTGATACCATCCGACATTTTACCAGCATGTTTTAAGGTCGCTCGAACACACTTCCAATACCATGACTTAATCCATCCAGAAGGCGGTAATGCTAATTTATCGGTTTCCATGCGAGTATAACCAACTCGATCAGCATTTGTTAATACCGGAACATTGGGTTGATTTGCAAAACAGCCTTGTATAAACCGCCTCGCCCTATCGATAGCCATGTAACGATCTTTCTCGCCAAACGTATCGTGATAAAATTTTGGTAAGATATGGAACTCTTTTTGGTTTGTTCCTAGATTATCATAAAAGATTTTCTGTGGTTTACGACGCACCACAAAATCAGAGCCAGAAACGAGTAATTGAGTGGGAACAGTAATGGCGTTGGCATCTTTAACAATTCGATCTGATACCGCATAAAGATCAAGCAATAATCTAGCTGAAATAGGTCGAGTAATTAATGAATCTTTATTAAAAGATTCAGCCCGACTAGTATCATGCGTTAATAAATTCGGTTTGACATAACTATTTACGAAAAAATTTCCTTTTAGATTATACAGTAACTTAAGTCCTGGCACAGCTAATGGTACATATAACTTAACGCTAAATGCTGGTGATCCTAAAACCAAGGCACGAATATTTGGCACATAATCATGCACCCAAGCGCTTGCAATTACCGCCCCCACACTTTGAGCGATAATGGCAATATCTTGCATAGTCAAAGAGTATTCCTCAATGATATGCTTAATAAAACAATCAGCATCTTTAATTAGCGTGGCAAAATTGGGAGCATCACCACGCTCACCTTCTGATTGACCGTTTCCTCTCGCATCCCAAGCAAAAATATGAAAGTCAGGTAAATCAAGTTCATCAGCCAAATGGGCTACTCGTCCAGAGTGTTCATGACCTCGATGAAAAAGTACAATTGCTTTTGAAGTCATTTGATCATTAGTCTCGACAGCTGGCCAATAACGATAGAATAATTGACAACCATCATGACTAATAAATGTTTTTTGCTGCTGTTCACGCATAAGCTAATCCTTGATACTTGTTGATTCTTGCAATCCCTTCCTAACTCTATTAACTACCGTAATTAATAACAAAAAGATAATTAGCCACAATACAGTATTAAGCCAATCAAGTGGTAACAAATAGGTAGAAATGCCTAAACTTATTAGGCTAAAAACAAAAGCCCGATCACTTTTACCCATGGGGCCATCATAACGTCGTGTGCTACCAATCATCACACCGAGTACTCCAGCAAACTCAGTTAAAAAAGATAACAAAACGACTAAAATAACTAAACTGTTATTGACCTGATTCAATTGAGTAAAGATTAATAGTAATACAGAATCAGAAACCACATCACAAATCTCGTTTAAATACGAACCAAGATTTGATTTTTGGTTATATTCTCTTGCTAGCATACCATCAATCGCATTGAGTGCCATCCTAATAAACATCCATAATGGTATTAACAAAAATAACCATAGATGATCTGCAAAATAACCAACAAACATAGCAACTAATATCGACCCAACACAAGCACCTAATGTCACCTGATTGGCAGTTATTTGTGAATCATAGAGCAACTTCACATAAGGACGAAGCAATGCTTGAAAGCGCGATTTTAATTGATAAATAGAAAACATTTTCGTCCCTTAATACATAATTAAACAATACGTTGTAATTGAGTATACTTTAATGAACTCACCATAAAATGCAAACGGTTAAGCACATTAACTTCACCTGCGCCATCATCAAAATCCAAATAAAGCAAATTAAGTTTTGGATTAAGGTCACGCATACGTTTCTCTACCCCTTTTGAAACAACATGATTAGCAATACAGCCAAACGGTTGTAGACTAATCACATTATTAATACCGTGTTGAGCAAAAGTCATAATACCAGCTGGAATTAACCAACCTTCACCATATTGATTAGCTAAACTAAGAATTTCTTCCGCTTTTGTCGCCATATCACGAATATTGTGGAATGGTTGATAATATTTAAAGCCCGACAAAATCTGATTAGTTTGATCAATGTACTTCTGCGCTACTTTTTCAAAAAAGTGAACAAAATAAGCAACAAAACTCTTGTTAATAATATAATTATCAACATTACTATCATAGTTAACAAAAGACTGAGCAAAAAACTCGATCATTGGCGGAATAACCGGTTCTATTCCCTGTTCGACTAGCCAATCTATACTATTTTGATTTCCGAAACCGTTATATTTAACGTAAATCTCCCCAACAATTCCAATTTGAGGGCAATCTTTATTTAAGGTTTCGATTTGATTGAAATGATCGACAGCTTCTTTTAACAGCAAAAAGATCGCCTTTTTGCCTTTATGTTGATTGATAATTTGTTGTAACTTTCTAATATAAAGTTCTTTCAACTGATTAGCTTGCTGTTTATATTTTGCTCTAGGCGCAATCGAATAAAACATCTTTGAAATCGAATCGGCAAACAGCATAGCAAAAAAAGTTGTTGGTAATGTTTTCAGCCAGTTAAGTTTAAAGCCTGGTTGTTCGATTTCATTAATATTACCTGTACTTAGCGACACAATCGGAATATCTTCATAACCATTACTAATCATTGCTTTCTTAATTAAAGAGAGATAACTACTCGCCCTGCACTGGCCTCCTGTTTGGGTAATACCGATAGCCACTTCATCACGCTGATATTTACCTGAATTTAGCGCTTTAATAATATCTCCAACAATAATCGTTGCTGGATAACAAATCTCATTATTACAATATTTAAGTCCCCACTCGACCGAACTTTTGTCTGGTTTTGGAAGGATTTCAAGCTTATAGCCAGACAAAGCAAAAATTGGAGGTAACAATGGAGAATAAAAATCTGAAATAAATGGCGCCAATATAGTACGGCGCTGTTTGTCTTGCTTAGCAAAAATAGTCGTATTTTTACGCTTAACTATTTTTAATGGTTGTTGATGATTCATGCGGATTGATTCAATAATCGAACGCAAACGCAAACGTACTGAGCCAGTTGCAGTGATCTCATCGACACGAATAATCGTACATGTTTTACCTTTGGATTCTAAAATCGCCTTACACTCATCGGTAACAATTGCATCAGGACCGCACCCAAAAGAGTTAAGTTGCACAAACTGAATATTTTTGGGTTGCTCAGCAACAAAACTTGCTGCTGCATACAATCGATTTGGATAACTCCATTGTGAACAGATTTGTAACTCTGGCGATAATCGACTGATTTCACCCAACACGGAATCCTCGGTTATGACATCACAACCTAACGCATTTAAAATCTCAGGTGTTTTATGATTAATTAAACTATCGCTATGGTAAGGTCTACCCGCTAAAATAAACACATAACGACCAGTCTCTTTAGCATTATTCAACACCTCAACAGCTTTTTTATTCAGTGATTGTTTATATTCAGCTTGAGCAACTAGTGCATCTGCAAAAGCCTGACTCGCCACATTTTTAGGAATACCGAGCGACATTAAATAATTGATACATCCTTTTTTCAGTAACTTCTGATCACTAAAATTAATTACTGGATAATCCAACGGCACATTATATTTCGTCTTTGGATTGATCGCGCTATTTATCACCTCAGCATAACTACTCACAATCGGACAGTTATAACTATTAATTGCATTATCAAAATGGTCAGACTCAAATACCACCATCGGCATAAAAATGCGATCAACCTTCTGCTCGATCAACTCCAAAATATGGCCATGAACAAGTTTGGCAGGAAAACAGATGCTATCTGACATCACGGTACCTGCCCCTTTCTCATAAAGATCATATGTCGAATAGGGTGAAAGCGTCACATTTATTCCACTTCTAGTTAACAACGTATGCCAGAATGGAAAATTTTCATATTGCCCTAAAACACGAGGGATTCCAATATGGAGTTTAGCGTCAACATTATGCGTATTAGCTCTATCGAATAACAATGCATTCTTATAATCAAACATATTAAATGCATTTTTATTTTGATGCTGATTATTGCTTAAAAAACGCTCACACTTATTACCGGAATAATAACGTTGACCATTAGCAAAGCGATAAATCATAATATCGCAATTATTCTCACACCCCTTACAGCGTGAAGGTTTAGCTTTATTATCTTCAGCTTTCTGTAGATTATCTAAGCCAATAAACTGCGAAGGTGTTTGATTATTTATATAATGATTTTTCGCAACTAGCGCTGCACCATAAGCCCCCATCAATTCAGGAATATTGGACGTAGCGATTTGAGCACCAGTTAACTGCTCTAAAGCACGAAACACAGCAGGATTCTTAAAAGTACCACCTTGAACCACAATATGATCGCCCAGCTTACGCATATCATGAAGCTTAAGCACTTTATGAATCGCATTTTTAATCACCGAAAAAGCAAGTCCAGCTGAAATATCGCCAACAGTCGCATTTTCACGTAGTGCTTGTTTCACTTTAGAGTTCATAAATACCGTACAACGCGTTCCTAAATCACAAGGATTATTGGATTTACACGCTGCATCAGCAAAATCAATAGTATTGGAATTAAGGGATTTAGCAAAAGTCTCAATAAATGAACCACAACCTGACGAACAAGCTTCGTTAAGCTCAATATGATTCACCACGCCATTAGCTATAAAAATAGCTTTCATATCTTGACCGCCAATATCCATGATGAAACTCACCTTAGGGTCGATATGTTTAGCCGCGGCAAAATGAGCCATTGTCTCAACCAAACCATCATCGATGGCAAAAGCTGCTTTCAATAACTCCTCACCATAACCAGTAACACCAGTACGAACAATTACAATCTCTTTACCAGATGCCTCAATCTCATCCTTAAGTACCGTTAACCCTTTAATTAATGCCTTGATTGAATGACCATTATTGGGTGCATAATAGGTAAAAAGTAGCTCATCATTCTCACTAATTAGCGTAATCTTAGTAGTTGTTGAACCACTATCGATACCTAAATAAGCGTTTTGCTTTTGATAAGAGGTTAAAGCTAGGCGAGGAATTTCGATATATTTGCGTTTTTGTTGCCAATCATTAAATGATAGCGACTGGTTAAATAACGGTTTTAAGCGAAAAGATTGATTGACTTGAATCTTATTTGACGCACTTAGTCTATCAATGAAATCATTGATAGTAAGTTCACTACGTTCAATAGCATGGATTGCCGCTCCCCAAGCCGACAATAATGTAGGATGCTCTGTAGTAACAATTTGTTCCTCATTTAACTTTAACGTTTCTAATGCGGCTTTGCCTAAAGTTGGAATAAATGAAAACGGCCCGCCAATCAGCATCACTTTTGGCACAATGTCATAACCACGCGCTAGCGTATTCACTAACTGAATACAAACTGCATGTAGAACAGAGTAAGCAATATTTTCTTTGGAAACATTACGGCTAATTAAATTTTGCACATCGGTTTTCGCAAACACACCGCAACGAGAAGCGATTGGGTAGACTTTATCGTGTTTGGTTGCAAGCAGGTCAAATTCCTGCACAGGGGTATTAAGTAAAGTTGCCATCTGATCGATAAAGGCACCGGTTCCTCCAGCACAGCTCCCATTCATACGAATATCGGGCGGACGATCAGGAAAAAAGAAGATCATCTTACTATCTTCCCCACCGATATCAATTAGAGTTCGCACCTCAGGATATTTTCGTTGTACCACTTCCGATGCTGCTACAACTTCCTGAATAAAAGCGATACCGGCCTTCTCAGAAATCCCCATCCCAGCAGAGCCTGTCACCTTAACCGACACAATAGCATCATCACCAATCTGCTGTTTAATTTCATCTAAAAGGGCTAAAGCGGTATTAACAATATGGGTGTTATGACGAACATAATTGGTATAAATAAAATTATCCTGTTCATCGAGTACAACACACTTAGCTGTTGTAGAACCAACATCCAATCCAAGCCTATATATTTTTGGCATAAACAAACTCACATTTTGCAAAATTAGACTTAACCAATAATAGGATTACAAATAATAATTATTCTTCTTTTATAAAATTATTATAGCGAAATCTTTCAGATTTTTAATCAATTTGTTAGGGAAATGACATTTTGGATGTTTTGAAGAGGATCAATATCGAGTTATACTTTCTCTAGCCCTTGCTTAGCGATAGCAATTACATTCTTCAGATCGACACCTTGTGCTTTTGCAGCAAAAATACAACCGCAATAACATTGACGATAAACATCGTACTCCTTACAAAGTTCGATAGAACGCTTATAACCATTATTCTTTTTGAAATCGGAAGGTAAATAATTAACTGAAAAAATTTCCTGAATTTCGAAACCAAGTTGGTTGATTTTTTGACTATTCTTTTTAGGACTCAGCGTTAACGCACTAGCAAAATAATCAAAGCCCAACTCTTGCGCCTTAATCGCCGCCAAATCTAACCGCATCTTATAACAAAGATGACACCGCTCACCACCTTCTGGCGCATCACGCAAATGCTCTACCTGTTTAATAAACTCAGCCGGTTGATAAGGTGCTTCTAAAAACTGCACCTGGTTGCCAGTCTTTTGATTAAAGTCAGCAATAAACTTCTGTTGAACGACACTGCGATACTCATATTCCACGCGGGGATGAATATTTGAATTGGCAAAATAGATCGTGATATCAGCATACTGTGCTAAATATTCCAGCACATAAGTACTACATGGTGCACAGCAACTATGGATTAACAACTTAGGTCGAGCCGATGCCAACTGCCAATCAGCAATCACTTCTTTTAAAATTGAATCATAATTCACTTTATTATGAGGATTTAATTTTTCGAGAATATCTTTGGCGTTGATTAACATTCGTACTCTTTAACGTTTGCTTAAGTAAATAATGGAAAATAAGGCAGCTATAATATAGCGAACTGAAAAAGCGTTCAAGTTTAAGGCGAAAAGATCGCTTTTTGGAGAAAATTAAAGCTTCAAAAACCCCGCTCCTCAACTTTTTTTTGTGATTATCTCTTCTTATTTCAACATTACTTTTTAAACACTTAAAAAAGATTTATGACCTTTACTTAATTATGTGTTGAAATTTTACTATAGCCAAATCATATTTTAATGGATTAAGTTTGATCTTCACGCACTGAAATCATATAAAGATAAGCTATCTTTTTACATAATCACTATAAATGTGTAGTGAAAATTTCATCCTTTTATAATTTGGTGATTAAGATTTAGTTACTTAGAAAAAAGCATCTTCTTCAAGCACCACTTATAACAAGTTCTCTAGAAAAACGGCAATAAGCAGCACTAAAATTACCTCATCATTTAATTTTTAATCTTAAATATCATAGATTAAAGAGACAATGCACTGACAATGTTGAGTATTATATCAATTAAAATTGATAGCCATTTTTTTAAAACATAATTTCATTTTTATCACATAAAGGCGTTATAATAGCCACAAATTATCGAATAAAACTTTAGGCCTTAAATTGGATGTTCTAAGTCGATTGAAGAATCTTCAACTTTATAAAAAACGACGTTCAAACAATGTGCTATTCTGGCGCGAAATATATCCTTTAGCAATGCCAATTCTGATTGAGAATTTGTCTGTCATTTTAATGGGTATATTCAGTACTTTTTTAGTAAGTTGGATTGGTAAGGCCGAGATGGCTGCCGTCGGTTTGGCCGAAAGCTTTAATATGATTGTGATGTCCTTTTTTATGGCGGTTGCACTCGGAACATCCGTCGTAGTCGCGTTTAGTTTAGGACGACATAATCGTAAAAAAGCGGTAGTAGCAGCAAGACAATCTATTACGCTATTAGTAATAATCTCAATTTTACTATTTCTGTTCGTTGAGTTTTCAGGATATTGGATTGTTGAGATTATTGCCGGTAAGGCTGATCCTGAAGTTAAGGAATTAACACTAACCTTTCTAAGATTAACCGTTTTAGGTTACCCCGCCCTTGCCTTTATTTTAGTTGGTTGTGGCGCTTTGCGTGGCGCTGGCAATACTAAAATTCCAATGTATTTAAATATCCTTATGAACATTCTGAATCTATCGATTAGTTATGTACTAATTTATGGTGCTTTCGGTTGGCAAGGACTTGGGTTTATCGGTGCAGGTATTGGTTTAACTACATCTCGTTATTGTGGGATGTTTTTTATTTTGTTGGTGTTGACCATCAAACCAAGCCGGGCATTATTTATCCCACTTCGCAGTTATTTTCATTCATTTAATGGCAAGATACTGATTGATATTTTAGGGATTGGTATTCCGGCTAGTGTTGAGTCGGTGATGTTTAATATTGGAAAATTACTCACGCAGACCTTTGTTGCTGGCATGGGCACATCGACTATTGCGGCAAACTTTATCGCATTTTCAATTGCTGGGTTGCTTAATTTGCCAGGTGGAACACTTGGCGCAACCTCAACCATAATTGTTGGTAAACGCATTGGTATGGGGCAAATCTATCAACCAACACGGCAACTTAAGTATATCTTTCATTTAACCAGTTTATTACTCTGCTTTTTAGCGTTTTTATCCATTCCGTTCGCTGGATTATTAAGTTCGCTCTATACCGATGATCAGGAAGTTATCGAAATTTCCAAACATTTACTTTGGTTTAATGCCTTATTTACCCCATTCTGGGCGTCATCCTTTGTTTTGCCATATGGTTTTAAAGGGGCGAAAGATGCTAGCTATACCATGTGGGTCGCTATCGGTAGTATGTGGATGTGCCGTATTGTAGTAGGCTATATTTTTGGTGTTTATTTCGGCTTTGGTGTGATTGGTGTTTGGTTTGGTATGTTCTTAGATTGGATTATACGAAGCATCTTCTTTTATCATCGACTTATCAGTGGCAAGTGGCTTTGGCGTCATCAAAAGCGAATTTAAATCAAATTGACCTATTGAATCTGAATCAATTGAACAAAAAGCACTATTAATTAATTCATCTAAAAAATCTACCATATCATTACTCATGTTATGGTGCTAAGATATTCATCAATACCTTTAGGTAATTGTTAATCCTTTTAAGCTTTATATTAAAGAACGGTCTGTTGATGAAGCATATATCACGCTCAGTTAGCAGTTTATATAAATATAATAAGGAGATAAAAATGAGAGTATCGTCAATTGCTATGCTAGTTACTTTCGGATTAGCAAGCTCAGCCGCTCTAGCGCATAGTGCCGACCAAATAATCATCCGTGGTGGTCCTGTCTATGTTCATCCTCAAGATAAAAGTGATCATGTTAAAGTAGGTGGTGCAAAGAGTGATCTTAAGGCTAAAGCCGATAATGACACGCAACTAGGCCTGAATTTTCAATATATGATTACTGATAATTTTGCTATTGAATTATTAGGTGCCACACCTTTTAGTCATCAAGTGAAACTTGGCGGTGGTAATTCTACTGGTTTATCCGGTGCTCATTTAGGAAAAATTAAACATTTACCACCAACATTGAGCGCCCTGTGGTATCCGCTTGATAGTAGCTATGAGTTCCAACCTTATGTTGGCCTTGGTGTTAACTATACTTTCTTTTTTGATGAAAAACTTAGTGGTGAAGCTAAGAAAGCAGGCTTTCATGGCTTAGACTTAGATAATTCCTGGGGCTGGGCTGCACAAGTGGGTGCTGATTATTCTTTAGATGAGAATTGGCTAATTAACGCGCAAGTCCGTTATATCGATATTGAAACTAAAGCTAAAACTCATTTAGGTAATACTAAAGTCACGGCAAAATACGAACTCGATCCTTGGGTTGTGATGCTCGGTGTCGGTTACAAGTTTTAATCATAAAAAAACCTCTCATATGAGAGGTTTTTTATTGATGTTCTTAAAGACTTTTTATTGCTTCATACTGCTCTTGTAATTTAGCTTTGTCAGCAACATAGCCTTGTTGTTTTTCTTTCTCTTTAGCCACTACAGCTGCTGGTGCTTTATCAACAAAGCTGGCATTGGAAAGCTTGTTATCAATACGTGCAATTTCGCCTTCAATGCGAGCTATTTCTTTTTGAAGTCGAGCTAGCTCATCATCTTTATTGATCAAACCAGCCATTGGAATAAGTAGCTCTGCACCATCAACCAATTTGGTTACCGATAATGGCCCTGCTTCACCTTCATCTAACAAGACAATTTCTGATAATCTTGCTAAAGACTCTATAAAGGTGACATTGTCACTAATAATACGATGCACCGTCGGTGATGCTTTTCTGATCAATAATTGTAACGGTTTGCTTGGCGCAATATTCATTTCAGCACGAATATTACGAACCGCGATAACGGCATCTTTAATCCAATTGATATCAGCAACTGCTTCATTATCAACTAATTTGCTATCAAAGGCTGGCATTGGTTGTAACATAATAGTATCTGCTTTGATGGCCATTAATGGTTTTACACTTTGCCAAATAGCTTCAGTTATAAATGGAATGATTGGATGAGCCAAACGCAAGAGTGCTTCAAGGACTGTTACTAACGTATGACGAGCTGCTCGTTGTTGATTTTGCTCGCCATTAGCTAATACTGATTTGGTTAACTCCAAATACCAGTCACAGAACTGATTCCAAGTAAATTCATATAAGATATTAGCCGCTAAATCGAAACGATAAGTATCAAATGCTTCGCGGTATGTTTTCACCGTTTGATTAAACTCCGCTAAGATCCATTTATCCGCTAATGAATACTCTAAATCACCACCTTTAAATCCACAATCGTGATCTTGAGTGTTCATTAATACATAACGGCTAGCATTCCATAGTTTATTACAGAAATTACGATAACCTTCTAAACGTTTTAGATCCCAATTAATATCACGACCAGTGGACGCCAGTGCCGCTAAAGTAAAACGTAATGCATCAGTACCGTGGGCTTCAATGCCATTAGGAAACTGTTTTTCAGTACGTTTGGCAATTTTTTCAGCAAGCTGTGGTTGCATCATGTTACCAGTACGTTTTTCTAATAAATCGGCAAGTGATATCCCATCAATCATATCTAAAGGATCGATAACATTCCCTTTAGATTTTGACATTTTTTGCCCTTCTTCATCACGAATCAAGCCAGTTACATAAACTGTTTTGAAAGGTACTTGAGGTTTGCCATGTTCATCTTTGATGAAATGCATCGTCATCATAATCATTCTTGCGACCCAGAAGAAGATGATATCAAAACCAGTTACAAGAACATTCGTTGGATGGAAAGTCGCTAAATCATCGGTCTTTTCTGGCCAACCTAAGGTTGAGAATGTCCACAGCGCTGATGAGAACCAAGTATCAAGTACATCATCATCTTGTGATAACTCGATATCAGCAGATAGACCGTTTTCACGGCGAACTTCAGCTTCGTCACGACCAACATAGACATTACCTTGATTATCATACCAAGCCGGAATTCGGTGTCCCCACCATAATTGGCGCGAAATACACCAATCTTGGATGTCATTCATCCATGAAAAATACATGTTTTCGTACTGTTTAGGTACAAATTGAATATCGCCATTTTTTACGGCAGCTATTGCTGGTTCAGCTAAGACTTTAGCGCGAACATACCACTGATCGGTTAACATTGGTTCAATGACCACGCCACCACGATCACCATAAGGAATGGTGAGATCATGTGGTTCAATTTTTTCTAAAATACCTTGAGCTTCACACTCTGCAACAACTAATTTACGTGCAGCAAAACGTTCTAAATTTTGGAATTGTGTCGGAATCTCAGTTGAGTAAGCGGTGCTTGACTCACCATTAGTATCAAATACTTCTGCTTGCGTACGAATCTCACCATCAAAGGTAAAGATATTAATCATCGGTAATTGATGACGACGCCCTACTTCATAGTCATTAAAGTCATGAGCAGGTGTGATTTTTACACAACCGGTACCTTTTGTCATATCCGCATGTTCATCGCCAACAATAGGAATACGACGATTGACAAAAGGTAATATAACAAATTTACCAATGAGATCTTTATAACGAGGATCTTCAGGATTAACCGCCACACCAGTATCACCAAATAGTGTTTCAGGACGAGTCGTTGCGACAACAAGATAATCTTTACCATCTGCCGTTTTCGCACCATCCGCTAATGGGTAACGCAAATGCCACATTGATCCTTTAACTTCACGATTTTCAACTTCAAGATCTGAAATTGCTGTGCGTAATTTTGGGTCCCAATTCACTAAGCGTTTACCGCGATAAATCAAATCTTCTTGATAAAGTCTTACAAAAACCTCTTTAACAGCATTAGAAAGGCCTTCATCCATCGTAAAACGTTCACGATCCCAATCAACAGAATCACCTAAACGTCTCATCTGCTTAGTAATACTTCCACCTGATTCAGCTTTCCATTGCCAAATTTTTTCAATAAAGGCATCTCGACCATAATCATGGCGAGTTTTATTTTCTTCAGCGGCAATTTTACGTTCTACCACCATTTGGGTAGCAATACCTGCATGGTCAGTACCTGATTGCCAAAGCGTGTTATTACCTTGCATACGGTGATAGCGAATTAATGCATCCATAATAGTTTGTTGAAATGCATGTCCCATATGCAAACTACCCGTTACGTTTGGTGGTGGAATAGCAATGCAATAACTAGGCTGAGATTTGTCACCATTAGGCTTAAAGTAACCACTTTCTTCCCAATGTTGATAGATAGGTTGTTCGATTTCTTGTGGATTATAAGTCGTATTTTTCATAATAAAGGCATCAATCCTAATTCAAGGCATAAAAATGGCTATTATTCTACAGTAAAAAGACATAACAATAAATTGCTAGACGAATAAAGTCGTTGATTAAATCGATTTTCCTAGACGATAGGAATATGGTAAACAAAAGATCGCTTGTCGATAAGCGATCTTTTATCTCAATAAATGGATTGTTAATGATGATAAATAAAATTATCGATCAATCTAGTTTTACCAATATAAACCGCTAAAGCGCATAGACTATCTTGCTTTAATACATCAACATTGGTTAACGTTGCAAAATCAACAAATTCAATATAGTCAATTTTAGCTAATGGTTCATTATTTATCACGTTTTGCATGGCCTTCAAGATGGTCGCAACTGATTTTTCACCCGCTTTGATCATTTGCTTAGCCTGTTCAATTGAACGATATAAGCAAATAGCGGCTAGGCGTTCTTGTTCAGACAAATAGCTATTGCGCGAACTTTTAGCCAGTCCATCACTTTCACGCACAATCGGGCAACCAATAATTTCGATGGGAATATTGAGATCTTGTACCATTCGTTGAATGACGGCTAATTGTTGCGCATCTTTTTGTCCAAAATAGGCACGATCAGGTTGAGTAATATTAAATAGTTTGGTGACAACTGTACAAACACCTTTAAAATGTCCTGGTCGCTTTTTTCCACAAAGCGCATCAGTTAAACCATTAACATTGACATAGCTATTGAAATTCGCATCATACATTTCATCGGCGGACGGACAAAAAATCAAATCAACGCCCATTTGCTGACAGGCTTTTTTATCTCTTTCTAAATCACGCGGATAGCTAGCTAGGTCCTCTTTAGGACCAAACTGCATTGGATTAACAAATATTGTAACAATCACTCTTTGATTATCTTTTTTAGCACTAGCCATTAAGCTTTGATGACCTTCATGCAGATAACCCATGGTCGGCACTAAACCAATACTTTCGTCATTGTTACGCCATGATTTAACCTGATCGCGGACTTCATCGATAGTGGTTATAACTTTCATGTTTATTATCCTTCCAAGCTAGTTTGAAAATTCAGATTTGAGTTTGGTCATGATCTCATCATCAATAGCAAACTCATGAATAGGTGCAGGGAATTGTTGCTGTTTAACTTCTTGGCAATAATCCGCAAATGCCTGTTTCATTTGATCACCCATTGGGGCAAAAGATTTAACAAATTTGGACGATACACCATCATACATAGATAACATATCTTGATAGACTAAAACTTGCCCATCACAACCATGACCAGCGCCAATCCCAATAGTAGGAACGCTAACAAGTTCAGTTATAAATTTAGCTAAATCAGCAGGTACACATTCGAGTAAAATTGCCGCAGCGCCTGCCTGTTCAACAGCTAAAGCATCTAAAATAATCGCTTTTGCTGCTTGATAATTTTTACCTTGTACTTTGTAACCACCCAATGCTAATACTGATTGCGGCATTAAGCCAATATGGGCAATGACAGGAATTGAGGCTTGAGCGATCATCTTAATATGCTCACAAAATGCTTGTCCACCTTCAAGCTTCACCGCCTGAGCATTCCCTTCTTGTATCAATCGTCCAGCATTATGCACGGCATCATAAACAGATGCATGGTAAGACATAAACGGTAAATCGGTTACAACCAATGCTTTTTTAGCGCCTCTGGCCACGGCTTTAGAGTGATGGATCATATCGTCCATAGTGACTGATACTGTGCTTTCATAACCCAGCATAACCATACCTAATGAATCACCCACTAATAAACAGTCGACACCGCTATCATCCATCAATTTTGCTGTCGTATAGTCATACGCGGTTAGCATGGTGATCTTTTCTTGATTTTGTTTGCGTTGTTGTAAAGTCAAAATTGTATTTTTCAAGGTAACAGCTCCATTTCTAATTGATGATAATCCCTATCCGGATGTTTTTGACGACTGATATTAACTAATATTGTCGATAGTTGTTGATATAACGGTTTAATATCATTCGGTAAGTTGGCAAGATGTTGTTTTATCGTTTTGATATCATTTCGTTCAACAGGACCTGTTAATGCTTCGATTGGTCCTACATTACAAATATTTTTAGCATTATCTAAAAACAGTGTATGCCATGCTTGTTGGCAAAAACTGCTATCTAATCCACATTTTTCTAGCATATCACTGCCCACTTGAGCTAAGGCGACTACATGATTACTCAACATCACACAAGCTGCATGATAAAGCGCTTTATGTTCTGCTGATAATATCGCTATCGGATTACTCAAAGGCGACAATAATTTTTGTAATGCCGGTAATAGCGTTGGATCAGCTTCTAAAGTAAAAGATATTTTTTCCATGCTTTTATAGCTGGTAAAACGATCGTAGATAGCCGATAAAGGATGGAAAGAAAACGAGAGTGGATGAACAGTTTGTTGAATGGTGAATATTTGTGAAGTTAGTAAACCACTGCAATGACCAATCCATTTATCATTGATAGGTAACTGACTAAGTGACTGCCAAACCAGACTAATTTGACTATCTGGTACCGTTAAAAAGAGACAATCACAATTATCAACTATGCTTGGTAACGTTAAATAGGTTTTGCTCTCTGTAAAATCACTTGCGATTTTCGCTTGGTCCACATTACGACTATAAAAACCAGCAACTTGTAAGCCATTGTGTTTAAAATATTTAGCCAGCGTACAACCTACTTTACCCGCACCGATAAAACCAATATTCATCATAAATAACAAAATTTAAACAAAGCGGCATTATAGCCTAATTTGATTGAGATTCAATTTTTAACCCAAAAACAAGATAAGATTCAAGAACTACTCACTAATTAAACCTCAAAAACCCCGCTCCTCAACTTTTTTTCTCATCAATTTTAAAAAGCAATATATGCGATTCAGCAAGAACTACTCGCTAATTAAACCTCAAAAACCCCGCTCCTCAACTTTTTTTTATTAATTTTAAAAAGCCATACACGCGATTGATAAAGATTAATAATAATCTGGAAAAGTTAAATATCGTCATCCCTGAATTATCATAATGCAATCCTATAAATAATAGATAACATATAATTTATTATTCTTTCCCAAATTATTTGCACATCTTTTTGATGAATTTGCATCTTCTTTTTTCTTAATCTTTTTTATCTTTCCTGTTTTCTGAATTAAGTTGTTTTTTACGTTTATCTTCTTCCAATTTTTTCTTTTGTTTTGATTCTTGTAGGTTTTTGAAAATATGATAAAAAATGACACCAACAGCCATGACGAATAGAAAAAAGATAAATATAGAAGGATCATCTCCATCGCCACCCCTTGAAGGGTGTCTAGAGGAATAATGCGTATGAATTCGTGGGGTATAATAACTTCTGTAAGCCCTAATCCCATACGCATTTTGTATCAGAGTAATAAAAAAAACTAAAGCTACTATTATTTTCGTTTTCATTATTTGTACATCCTTGTAAAGACCAAATTATCCTTAATCCAATCAATCTTAATCTTTTGATTATTTGATACTAAAAATCCTTTTAATTCTAAATACAATGCATCTTTCTACAACAAAAAAACGCAAAAGGAAGTTAAATTCAAGGTACACGTTTACAAGTAGCTTCAATATTAAATTCCATAAAGGTTCTTCTTGGATCACAATGTTCGTATTTTGTAAATGAACTCTCTTTTAATTCATCTTTTGAAATAAACTTATACTCAATTTCAGTTATAATATTATTGATTTGATCTATCGATTCACATTCAATTGCACCATTGAGTTTTGCGTAGTTATCATCAGGAGAAATAGGCGCAATAAACGCATAATATTTTGTTTCTACTTCGAACCCTTCTTCCTGTTTCTTAATAAACGCTACATAACCTGTATTATTGAGTGTATAAGATTGTATTCCTTTCAATTTTGAGTCGTAATAATGATAGCTTGTACCGCGACTATCGTCGACTTTACAATCCCAAGTTCCTTCTAGCATTTCAGCAGTAACTTTTTGTCGCTCTTGACAACCAACTAGAGTCAATAATGATATTGATAGCACCAATAAATTTTTAAACATTTTACTTCCTGTATAGAATTGGCTATTGTCTATTATAACAAACAATTTAATAAATTCTTCATTAATTTAATAAGTTAAACATAGCGACAATATTATTCATAGTTGTAATTTACATACAATAAAGCTTTGCCAACCTTCGACTAAGGTCTTTTTATAATTTGTGATGCTGATAGGATTTTGAAATTTTATTGAGCAGATTTTCCAGCTCCTGATGCTGTCTTTATATAGTATTACTGATGCTAAAACTATCTTGCCACATCAGATATAGCCATTCCTTGTAATAATAAATTTATTGATAACAACCTTATTTTTATAAATTTAAGAACATAAAATTAGGATGGTTTTTAGGTTAAATCTAGCTTCTTTGTAGGTTTTATATCTTTATCGTGCTTGCGATTTTTATTGTTCTTCAATGGGGACAACGTCAATAATATCGCGATATACGCCAGTAAATTCAGAGTATTGCTCTTGTATTGTATTTAATATTCCACTGTTATTTTACAAAATTAAAAATACAACTTTGCGCCTTAATAAAGTTTGCATAATTAGGTAGTCAAGCATCCTGAAAGCGATGGTGAGATACGCGTTGGTATATAGACTTTTTACAAAAAGCAAAGCAGAAGAATTACAAATTCAATAAGGCCGAGTTTGTGAGTGGATTAATGGTTATACAAAGAAAACAGATTGTGAGATTAGCTATAAAAAAACCTTATAACAAAAATTCCTATAAGGTTTTTTTACTCAACAACGATGATTACCAAGCCACACAACTGCTTAAGAAATTATTGAAAGTATCGACTCTGAAACCAACAACGCCGGTACCTGATTCAACTACGTAATGATTATCGGGGCTATGGACGGTCGCAGCCCAATAATATGCGTCACCATAATCACTATCATAAACTATCCAATCACTATCCGGATAATATTCCCTGGTTACCTTACCCCATTCAGAGAATAAACCGCCAATCCATTCGGTAGTCGCACTGTTTCGGTAGCTAATCTTCCTTCGGTAAATTTCGCCAACCCCCGGTACTCCATTTTCCCAGTTAATTTGGTTGCCTGATGCGTCGACAGTACGATTAGAGTTTGTAAAATCCCATACTGCCGGTAGATTGTATCTACCATTTAAGGTGTTACAACGATCAGAACTAGCAACCCAACTTTCGGAAGGACCATCCGGGAAGGCGATCATCCAGCGTTGAATAAAAAATGAATAAAATGCATGAGTTTTGTTGCGATCGGCGTACAATTTAAAAATTGAAGGTACAAAAGTACCACCATTGGTTGCAGCTGAAGGCCCTTTTAAGGTCACTCGCAATTTTCCGTTATGCTCACTTAAGGCTAAATGTACCCCAGTTCCACCAAGAGATGAAACGTTAGTACCATTGATATCGATAACTTCAGCAACACTTAAGCCAGCAAGTTTAAGGTCGAAAAATAAGTTGTTAGATCCAATCGTTGGAAAATTGTTTCCCGGATTATCGGTATCATTTATCGTAAAGCCCTTACCTCTAACCCAAGTGTTATCTACATCACCTTCATTGTTAATATTCGGTTGTGCATAACAAAATTTAACCCCAGAAGCGACTTTCGGGTACATATAATAAGCGTGTTGTTCGCCGATAAAAGAACTTTGGTTAGGAATACCATATTGCGTGCTGATCGTGCCATTGTCAGCAGATATCAATAACTTAAAAGGGGCATCACAAGGATCTAATACAGCATTTTGATTATTTTTAACAAAATTGGTTAGATCATTACCGTCACCGTCAGTCCAGTTTACCAGTAAATCGCCAGTTATTACCGGGTTATTATCGCCGTCATCATCACCCCAAAAATTAGAATTGAGGATGACATCTTGAATCGGTAGTCGAGGGTAATTCGCGTTTTGCGAAGGCAATGTGACGATAGTTTTTATATCGGAGAATTTGACATCTTCGTTATCAAATTTAATCGGATGTTCAGTCGATGAGGTATCAGTATGCGCAGTGATTTCTTCACCATTGGGTAATGTGATTGACAACAAAGGGGATAGATACTCCGATTTGGTTTGTCCATTATCAAATGATACATAAGGTGGGTAACCTTCGATACTTTTTAAGGTGGATACCGAGATTGACGTAGCTGAATTAGATATAGTAAGCAAGCCTAAAGTTGATAGTAATATCTTTTTCTTTTTAAGAAGAAAATTGTATTTGAACATATTTTAGTCCTTTTTTGTTACAACTTGTTTTTTATTGTTTTTTTTATTGTATTTTGATCTTTCCTGATCTTTTCGAGAGTATAAATTAAAGATATTTGTTAATCAATTTGTTATACCTATCGTATTAGTCAGAGAAAATTAATCTTGGATATTTTTTGAACACAATCTTGAGGATTTGGATTTAACGCTACAGTGATGAAGAGAAACTACATAAATATTACAGGTATAATCGACTCAACTACTGGAATTCCCCATCTCTTTTACTGATAAATCTAGCAATGCTAGCTAATTAAGATCGGAATGGTTTTAAGATTAAAGCCTGCTTGTTTATAGGTTTTATACCTTTCACGGGCTAGCGATTTTTGTTGTTCTTCGATGGGGACAAAGTCAATAATATCGCGGTATACACCAGCAAATTCAGGGTATTGCTCTTGTAGATTGATAAGTAAGTGACGTGAACCATTGCTACTGCGCTTTTGTGGCCAACAGATTTCGACAGGTGATCCGCTTTTCAGGCCTTCGCCAGCTAGATTATGGGGAACAAAATTTTCAGTATCGAGTTGCCATAAATATTCATCAATACGTTCAGCTTGAGCTTGATCTTGACAGGCCACTAACACACGTTGCCGATTTTGCCATGCTTCAACAATTTTTTCACACGCTAGCTTTTCTTTGAATAAAACCCCGGCTTCATTGGCTGGGGTTGGGTTTTCAAGTAGATAAAATATCACTTTTTTCATGTGTTTACTCATTTTTGGTTAAGTAAGTATTGAATTAACATCGCGACTGGTCTGCCTGTAGCACCTTTGTTTGCACCCGATTTCCAAGCTGTTCCTGCAATATCAAGATGTGCCCATTGGTATTTTTCAGTAAAGCGAGATAGGAAACAAGCGGCTGTAATCGTTCCTCCATCTCGACCACCAGCATTGACAATGTCAGCGCAGGTTGATTTGATTTGTTCTTGGAAATCACTATCAATCGGTAATGACCACGCTTTGTCTCCTGCTTGATTTGAGGAATTTACCAATTGTTCAGTAAGCTCTGCGTTATTACCCATCACGCCAGTGTAATGATGACCGAGTGCAATGATACAAGCACCAGTAAGTGTAGCAATATCAATCACAGTCTTGGGTTGGAAACGTTCAACATAAGTTAAAGCATCGCATAATACTAAACGACCTTCTGCATCGGTATTAATGATTTCAACGGTGGTGCCCGACATGGTGGTTAAGATATCACCAGGACGGTATGAATTACCATCTGGCATATTTTCACAACCAGCCATCACGCCAACTACGTTGATAGGTAGTTTTAATTCAGCCACAGCTTGCATTACACCAAACACAGTGGCGGCACCGCACATATCATATTTCATTTCATCCATACCGGCTGATGGTTTGATGGATATGCCTCCTGAATCGAAGGTTAATCCTTTACCAACTAATACATATGGTTTGGCTTTTTTGTCTTTGGCACCATGATATTCTATGACCGTCATAATTGATTCGTTGGCTGAGCCTCGTCCAACCGCTAAATAAGCGTTCATGTTGAGTTTAGCAAGCTCTTTTTCACCTAAGCATGTCACTTTCAAGCTTGAATGCTGTTTACCTAAACTTTTGCCCTGCTCTGCTAAGTATTTAGCATTGCCGATGTTAGATGGCATGTTGGCAATGTTTTTGGTACTGACAATAGCATTTGCAATAATTTGTCCTTGCGATAATTGACTTTCTACATGCTTGATTGTTTTTTTATCGCTATAAAGTAGCGTTACTTTTTGTAAGCTTGGTTTTTCTGATTTTGTTGATTTGAATTGGTCAAAACTATAGGTTAATTCGCTAGTAATTTGTGGTAGTTGTTTAGCAATTTCACCACTTATTGCAGGATTTAGAGTCAGAATGTCCCAACTTATATTTTTAACTTGTTTTGTTATTAACTCTTTTGTAGCTGCTTGTATCATTTTTTTTGCAGCGTTAATATCAAAATGTTTTGCTTGGCCACACCCTACAACTAATATTTTCGGAGAATTCGGGCAAGCGTATAAAAAGGTGGTTTTACCTAATTCGCAGTTAATGTCACCTGACTTGATCAGCTGACTAATCATACCCTTGGTTAATTCATCTATATCCTTGATTAAACTAGTTTGTTTCTTGCCTAATTGGACAGTTACCACTAAACATTCTTCTTTTTGTAATGTGATTAATGAGCTGTTTTTGATTGAGTATTTCATAGCGTTCTCTTGTAAGATTTTTATGGTGAATAGTAACATTTTATCGGTTCATTAAACGATAGCAACAAAAAGATAACGAAACAACGCAAATCAGATTATAATAGTGCGATTTGATAAAACGGATAGATAGGTAAAAAAGTGATAATTCGCCGATATTTAATTAAAGAGACGATGAAAACACAAGGTGCAATACTGTTTATTTTATTGCTAATTTTCTTTTCTCAAAAATTAATCAGAATTTTATCCAGCGCTATTGATGGCAGTATTCCACGTGATTTGATTATGCCACTTTTAGTGTTAGGTGTGTCGAATATGGCTGATCTTATTTTGCCACTAAGTCTGTTTTTAGGTGTGCTTGTTACCTTTGGTCGGCTTTATTCGGACAGCGAGATGGTCGCAATGCATGCATGTGGGATTAAGAGAAGACTTAACTATCAGGTTGTGCTATTTCTGTGTGTGATCACCTGTATATTCACAGCACTCAATAGCCTTTGGTTTGGGCCTTGGTCTAGCGTGAGACAAGATCAGCTAGTCGAAAATGCCAAGATCAATCCAAGTTTAGCCGGTTTATTAGCTGGCCAATTTCAACAAACACCTGATGGCAACTCGGTAATTTATATTGGTAATGTTGATCATAATAAGCTAGATAACGTATTTATAGCCCAAATCAATCCGAAAAATGCTCAACGCCCTTCTATTATTATTGCTAATAAAGGGAAAACTGAAGAAGATAAAGATGGTAATCAAATCATCACACTTGAAAATGCAAATCGTTATGAAGGCACGGCACAATTAAAAGATTTTAGAATTTCAAATTTTCATAACTATTTAGGTATTATTAAACCTAAGGAGCTAGAAAGCAATGTTGATGATGATAAAGTGGATGTTCAGCAATTAGGATTGCTTGAGCTTCGTGAAAATCCAACACCGAAGGCTAATGCTGAATTTTATTGGCGATTGACGTTGATAATTTCGGTTCCTTTGATGGCTTTTTTAGTGATTCCATTGAGTGTGTCAAATCCAAGACAAGGAAGGCTTGCACAAATTTTACCAGCGTTACTGCTTTATTTAGTCTATTTTTTACTTTCTAGTTCGGTTAAAGCTAATGCTGGTAAAGGTCGCTTAGATCCCGCTTTGTGGTTTTATCTGATTAATCTAGGGTATTTTGTTCTGGCTTTGATTTTAAATTGTTGGGATAACTTATTTATGCGTAAACTTCGTTTAAAATTTATTGCGTCTTAAGGGGATAACGATGTTTTCGATTTTAGATCGCTATATTGGTAAAACTATTTTAAATACCATTGGCATTTGCTTATTTTTATTAATTAGTTTGTCAGGAATTATTCGTTTTATTGACCAACTTAGAAAAATCAAAGTTGATTATGATGCCTTGTCAGTTGGTTTTTATTCTTTGCTAATGGTACCTAAAGATATAGAAATATTTTTCCCTATGGCAGCACTTTTAGGCGGGTTAATCGGTTTAGGGATTTTAGCTTCAAGAAGCGAGCTTATTGTGATGGAAACTTCAGGCTTTAGCCGTTTTAAAATTGCATTAGCTGTGATGAAAACTGCTCTCCCTTTAGTGCTTATAACAATGGCAATTGGTGAATGGGTTGCTCCTATCAGTGAACAAACCGCTCGTAATATGCGCTCAGAAAAGCTTTATGGTAATTCTTTATTAGCTCAACAAGGTAGTTTATGGGCGAAAGATGGTAATGATTATATCTATATCGACCATGTTAATAATGATAGTTCTATCTCAAATATTGATATTTATAAAGTTGATAAAAATAAATTACTATCGATTACTCATGCTGATAGCGGAGTGTTTGAAAATGGAAGTTGGACGTTATCACAAATCGAGATGAATGATTTAACCAATCCACAACAAATAACTGGCACAAACTCACTTACTATGCAATGGAAAACTAATATCACACCTGATAAGTTGAGTATTGTAGCTTTTGACCCTGATTCATTGTCAGCATCAGGACTCTATCAATATTCGCAATATTTGAAAAATTCGGGCCAAGATACAAAATATTATGATTTGTTATTTTGGAAAAAGCTGATTAAACCCGTTTCAGTTGCAGTGATGTTGTTGTTGGCCTTATCTTTCATTTTTGGACCATTACGAAGTGTATCTATGGGTATTAGGGTGATTATAGGTATTACTTTTGGCTTTATCTTTTATATCGCCGATAATCTTTTTGCTCAAGCCAGTATTGTGATGGGTATTTACCCTATCGTTGGCTCCATGATAACTAGCTTTGTGTTTTTGTTAATCAGTTATATTTTATTTAAAAGAAAAAATTAAATTATAGCTTTGATCTCCTACGATATTGGCATATAAACTTGATAAGTTATATGCCAATTTCATCCGCAATATTCTTCAAAATTTCCTTTACGTATACCAATTAAGTTAAACAATGATTTTGTAGGCTTCAGGCTAAGGTTGATTGGTTTAGTTCGCACCCTTTATTTAAATAAAGGATGCGTAAGATTAATTTATTTAAACAATTTTAAGTAGTCGCCATAGCCTTGAGCTTCTAATTCTTCTTTTGGTATGAACTTTAGCGCTGCTGAGTTGATACAGTAGCGCAATCCTCCTAAAGCTGCGGGCCCATCATTAAATACATGACCAAGATGTGAATCAGCTTCTAATGAGCGGACTTCTATCCTACGCATTCCATGGCTGTTATCTTCCTTTTCAACAATTTGTTGCTGTTTAATCGGTTTAGAGAAACTTGGCCAACCACAGCCTGAATCAAACTTATCTAGTGAGGTAAACAGTGGTTCACCAGAGACGATATCAACGTAGATCCCATCGCGGTGGTTAGCGTTATATTGATTATCAAATGGAGGTTCTGTACCATTTTGCTGCGTAACATGATATTGCATTGGTGTTAGTGCTGATATAGCTTTATCTTTCATTGATTTGTTCATGTTGTATCTGCCTCACGTTATAAATGTGATATAAATAAACGTTTAAATTTGTGTTAATCATTGCTACTTAACATTGATTGCAATACTTTATCTTTAACCCAAAAATAGTGGTACAACGCACCTAATACATGAAATATAACTAAAATAGCTAGTACATAAGAACTAATCAAATGTAATGAATGAAACATTTGGTGATATGGCATATCAATAGCAGGGATCGATATTAAACCAAATATATTAAGGTCCCTTCCACTCATTAAATACCCCGATAATGGCGTAATTAGCAGTAAAAGGTAGATCACTCCTTGAGTGGATTTTGACAAAATTCGTTGCAGTTTTTTGTCTTTCGGTAAGACATCAGGCACACCTTGACTGCGGATCACCATAATTCGCCATATTGTTAATAGCAAAACAAGCACTCCAAAGGATTTATGTAATAAATAGACTATTGCCATTCCACCTAATATATGTGACATTGTCACTTTAATTAAAAGGAGCATGGTTACTATTATGACAAGTAAAGCCGATGTCCAATGAATCCATTTTTGTTTACTGCTATATTGCGGGTACTTTTGCATATTTACTCACTTTTGGTTGTTGACTTATCTTGCCAGTTATCTGCAATAAAATTAGCTCGTCCAGATAATTGATAATAACGGTTATAATTTTCTGGCTGTTTTTTATAGTAATCTTGGTGATACGCTTCGGCGGGATAAAATATTGCTGCCGGTTCTATAGCAACATCAATCGGATGATTAAATCGTTTGCTTTCTTCAAGCGCTTGTTTAGATGCGATCGCTTGCTGTTGTTGTAATTTGTTATGATAAAATATTACTGGACGATAAGAATCGCCACGATCGGCAAATTGTCCTTGCGAATCTGTCGGGTCAATTTGTTGCCAAAAAATATCCAGTAATTTTTTATAGCTGATCATCGTTGGATCAAAGGTAATTTGCACCGCTTCTGTATGGCCTGTGTTGCCTTGGCAAACTTGTTGATAAGTTGGATTTTCCGTATGACCACCAGTGTAACCTGAGATCACATTAATAACGCCTTCATATTTGTCGAAAGGTTTTACCATACACCAGAAACATCCACCTGCAAATGTTGCTTGTTCATATTGTTGCATAAAAACCTCCAATTAACTTACATTAACAGAAACGATCTTTATAAAAAATACAACACTTACTTTGCTTTTTAAATGATGTGTTCATATTACTTGAAACTGGTCAAATAAGCACCATATTATTCATCTAATATAAATTTTTAGGAGGTGTAATTATGGCTAGTGGCTGGGCATCTGACGATGCCGTTAACCAACAGATCGAAAGTACAATCACAGATGCTATCGAAATCGCCAGACGCCAACTAAAACACGATAAACCTAGTGCCGAGTTTTGTGTTGAATGTGGCGATACTATTGCAAAAGCCAGACAAATTGCCTTACCAGGTGTGCAATACTGTTTAGCTTGCCAACAAGAAATAGATAAGCAATTGGCAAAATCTGCAATATTATATAATCGACGTGGTAGTAAAGATAGCCAACTAAGATAACAAGCTCTTAATAAGGGGAATTGAGTAAAACTCCTTCCCCTTTTATATTTTGCTTTCCTCAATTATTCTTTATTTTTTGAATTACGAACTTCATCATAAGGGTAAACTAATAATTTACCATCAAACCATTCTGCACAAAAAACTTCATCAATATCTTTATAACCTTGTTTTTTGATTTCATTCTTAAGCCATGTTTCACTTTTGTGGAGTTGTTCAAGGTTGTCTTGACTAATAGCCCCATTTTCAATCACCAGTACTGCGATATCTTTATCTCCTTTCTTGATAATGGTTAAAGATCCATTTAATTCGTACCACACTTGTTTTAATTCACTAAATGCGCAAATTCCTTGAATATTAATTAGCGTTTCAAAATCTCTAACAGGTAAATTCGCTTTTTTGAAATTTTCAGAGATTAGATTGCCATTTTTGATTAATTGTATAGGTTCACCATCAATAGCATCTCGGAGTTTTGAATTTTTAGATTTGATAAATCGCACTAAGATAAGAAGACCTGCCCAAATCGCCACAGCTCCAGCGGCTTCCCACGCAGAAACATTAGCATTAAGTAATGTTCCACCTACCAATGCACCAATAACCATGCTACCAACCTGATCCAGCTGTGACATCGGTGCGATTTGGCTTTTTCCTGATAATTTGACATAAATAAGTAAAATGATAAGTGCAATTAAAAATTTTGGTGCCATTTCAAGTAAATACATTCCTGCCTCCAAGTGTAGATCCAATCTAAACGACCATTGCTTAGCTATCTGGTCTAATCGGATAAATAAAAGATGTATTACGAATTAACTAAATTTTTATTTATTTGAAATCAATGACTACTTGTTTTTTAATAGAGATTAGAAAGTTTAATACGAGAGCATTGCTATTCTACTCCAAAAAGGATTTTAAAAAAATGATACTTGCAATAGATGTTTACTATTTAAATGATAAGGCAAAAACTGTTGGCATTTTATTTGAGCAATTTACTGATGGTATCAATGAGATAAAATCTGTTATCAATGATTATCAATCGAATGTTCTGCCTTATCAATCAGGCCAATTTTATAAACGTGAATTACCTTGTATATTAGCATTATTGTCTCAGGTTGATCTCAATTCGATTGATGTGATTATAGTCGATGGTTATGTTCATTTGAATGGTGGTAATCTTGGTTTAGGTGGTCATCTTTATGAAGCACTGGATAAAAAGATACCTATTATCGGCGTTGCAAAAAAATCTTTTACCGATAATAAACAATATGCCATTGAAGTAATGCGTGGTAAAAGTAATAATCCAATCTATATAACATCATTAGGAATGTTACTTAAAGAGGCAGCAGATCATATTCAATCAATGGCCGGCAAATATCGCATACCAGATTTACTGACCTATTTGGATCAACAAACTAAGTTGTTTAAATTCGAATAATACAATAAAAATGGTTAAACAGGTTTATGTTATTAATTCACTAAAATACTATTGATATAGATTTTAATATAGTCTTCATATTAGTCATTTAATATTAATAATTTGCACCAAAGAGTTTATATATTGACTATCTTTCGTTTATCTTTTTTTAACTTAAGTTGTTTATTAAAACGCTAGAATTTTTAAGCCAAACTTTTATGTAATATATTTAAGATGTTTCTTAGATCTTTTACATCTAGCTGCCCTGGTGCAGATGCATTTTTTGCTGCACCAAAAGTGAGGTCTGACCCAAAAGTTTCACCTGCAATTCGGCTAATCGCACCTGTTCCAGCCATTGCCATAGTAATTAGTGGTTTACGTGCATATTTGTCTTTCATTTCAGCTGTTGCAGCAAGTAAGTTAATTACATCTTCACGCGAACGTGGCATTACGGCAATTTTAGGAATATCTACACCAAGATCCTGCATTTTGCATAATCTTGCTACAATTTCATCTTTTGGCGGAGTCTTATCAAAGTCATGATTGGAGGCTATCACTAAAACGTTATGCTGATGAGCTAACTGGACAATTTCTTCAACATATTTGTCACCAGTGAAAACTTCGATATCGACAAGATCAATTAAACCACTTTTTATCATCTGTTTATTAAGGTTGATATAAAATTCAATCGTAGCAGGATAAACTCCGCCTTCATTAGCGGTACGGAATGTAAATAAAATGGGTTTGTAGCCAATGATTGTTTGTAATTTATTTGCTGTTTGTTTTACTTTTTCAACATCATCAACTTTTTGAAAATGGTCTACTCTCCATTCAACCATATCAAAGTCAATTTTTGTCAAAAATTCAGCTTCATTAACTAATTCTTCTTCTGTTTTTCCTACAATTGGAACAATAATTTTAGGCGCTCCAACACCAATATCTAAACCTTTAACTGTAATTTTTGACATCTATCCACCAATTTATCTTTTCTACTCTCTTAATTTACTGAGAGAATAGTCTGTAGTTATAAATAATTTTAATAAGTTAACTAAAATTTTTAATCATTAAAGCCCATTTTTTCTTTAACATAATCAATTGGAGCTTCTTTTCCTGTCCAAATTTTAATTTGTGCATGACCTTGCCATAACATCATACCGATACCGTTTAACGTTTTACAACCTTGCGATTCGGCTATTTCTAATAATTTTGTTTTACGTGGACTGTAAATACAATCGGTTACGACGAGATCTTTTCTTAGCATAGTTGGATCGGTAATTAAGCTTTTTCCTTCTGACGGCTTCATACCAATACCAGTAGCATTGCATAATACTGCACTTTCAGCAATTTCCTGACGTAATTTTGAGTGATCAGCTAAATCATAAACTACTGCTTCACAGTCAGTTTTTGCATTTATTCGGTTAACTATTTCTACAATTTTGTCAAAGCATTCATCTTTTTGATTAAAAATTGAAATCTTTTTAACGCCATCTAATGCGGCTTGTACGGCAATAGCACTTGCAGCACCGCCTCCACCAAGTAAAGTCAACTTTTTACCTATAACATCAACAGCCGCCTCTTTTAATGAGCGCATATATCCTATTCCATCAGTATTATATCCGGTTAATACTCCATCATCATTTGAAATGGTATTACAGGCTCCAATAAGCTCTACTGCTGGTGTTAATTTATCTAAATATTGGCACACGAGTTGTTTATTCGGCATTGAAACAGCACTACCGCGTAAACCTAATGCACGTAAGCCTTTTATAGCATCAGGTAATTTTTCTTGCGTCACTTCAAAAGCTAAATAGACATAGGGAATATCTAATTTAGAGTAAATTATATTTTGCATTTTTGGTGATAAGCTGTGCCGAATTGGATATGCCATTAATCCAATTAATAAAAAGTGTCCATCAATATTAGCTCTCATGCTTCTCTCCAATTATTAATGATTAAAATTCAGCGAGTTTTTTAAGTAATCTTTTCGTATCTTATAGATACATTTTTGCTCGTTCAATTGGAGAATGACTCAATAAAAATTCATCATCACTACGCTAAATTGAAGTTGGCATTTCATGTAAAGATTTTAGTAATGTTATTACCTCAATACCACCTCGCTCGGTGATAATTGATAATTCTTGCTTAATAAAGTAACTCCTAACTGTTATTAAGCTTTTCTCAAATTATATAATCGCATTTGATAATTCTTAGATGTTTTTTCAAACCTAGGATTAATACTAAAAACACCAACATTAAGCCATAAAAAACACGAAAATCAGCGATAAATACTTTCCAGTATTATTTTGATGTTTAAGATAACTTTCTAAAAATTCTAGGCTTACTAATTTACCATTTTTTTTACTTTAAATTACTTATCATCGTAAAGCACCTTATCGTGATAAGGTGCTTTTTTAGTATTGCTGAAAGTAATTAAATTTTATTCATATCAATAACTTTTTTGAAACGTGAATAAACAATTAATCCTAATATTACACTTGATAATGCAACAACTAGATCGACTAAGATAGCATAGCTAACATTGATTAATGCTAACTTAGGGACTATTAGGGGAATGACAATAAATGATAAACCACTGAAAGTATACATTGTTCCAACTGCAAACCCTTTACGATCAGGAAATAGCTGCTGCATAACAACTAAGGTGAGTTGTAATATACCTCCTGCTGCTGTTAATCCCATTCCTATTGCCACAATTAAACTCATTGTAGGATTAAGATTAAATAAAAACATTAATAAAGTTAATGCAGAAAGTAACGGCAATATAATAATGCAATAAATTGGTTTTATGAATTTTTTAACAATATAGGCTGTTGTAAACACAGAAATTATTGATGCAGTACTATAATAACTGATCAATTGTTTGGAAGCGATTGGTTCCATTCCTATACCTTTCTCTGCAATCGCAGGTAGCCATTGTAAAATGATGACAAAGGTTGCAGTGGTGGTGAAGCCCATAATTATTAATAAAATACCTTCAAAGAAAATATTCGGTTTACCAATGAAATAGTCACTATGGCCTTCATTGCCACAAATAACTGTATTTTTGGAAGGAAATGTTCTTGGCGCTAAAAGTAAAAAATTAATAATGATAAAAGTAACAAAACCGATGAAAGCATAGCCATACCATAAATCATAAGCATGAAAGAATGTAACAATGAATGGTAAGACTAACGTTCCTATTGAAATAAATGCTTTAATTAAAACACTTGCAGTACCTGCCGAACGAGGAAAGCATTCGGTTAAAGCAGGCATGGAGCCGGTATCTAAAAATGAGTTTCCAGCACCAATAAACATAGCCAAACAAAATGCAACATGTATATTGTGACAAAAGAGAGTCCCAACGAAAAAGATAATATAACAAGACATGCCCATAAGGATAAATGGTTTGCGTCCAAATTTATCAGATAGTATTCCTCCAATAAACATTAATAATATTTTTCCATATCCTATTCCTGATGCAACGTAACCAATACCTATAACATCATCAGTTTTTAATTGTGCAGAAATTTCGACAGAAAATTGCATAATTACTATTAAAGCGATACTTTGAATAATGTAATTAGCATAGATAGAGCCAGCTATCGAATATGAGCTGTGATTACTCATTAGTTAATACTCCAATACAAATTTAAAAATCTTATAAAATTAACTGGCTCAATATTAGCGGTAAAAGTATCTGAATAAAAGGAAAAATAATCTTTGAAATAGTTTTATTAATTAATTATTGTTAATTTAGATAAATTTTTTAAATAATCATCTCAGAATTGAAATTGGAGGAGCATTTTTTAAAAGATTATAAAAAATTGAATATTTCTAGCTATGAAAAAAATCTAGATAGTTTATTTGTAATACGAATTGAGTAATGAATTTCAATGATAAATTTGATTGAGGATAATGATTGAAAAAAAATTGGAGCGGGAAACGAGGTTCGAACTCGCGACCTCAACCTTGGCAAGGTTGCGCTCTACCAACTGAGCTATTCCCGCTTACAAAAAAAGTGTTTTTAATGGTGCCCGGGGCGAGACTTGAACTCGCACGGCCAAAAAGGCCGAGGGATTTTAAATCCCTTGTGTCTACCGATTTCACCACCCGGGCTCAAAACTTATTACCGAAAGGTAACTGCGTTTTGGATGCTGTGCATTTTACCTATCTTAAAATTTACGTCAATAAAAAAATTAAAATAATTGTCTAACTGCTCAATGTTTGTCACATTTAAGGAAATTTTAATCAATTCCCTTAAAATTTGGATTTAATATAAATAAAAATTTTGGCTAATGTTTTGTTACTAATTAGACGCTGAAAGATGATCCACAACCACAGGTTGTAGTTGCGTTTGGGTTATCAACAACAAAACGAGAACCCTGCAATCCTTCAATATAGTCTATAGTGCCTCCAACAAGATATTGTAAACTCATAGGGTCAATAATAAGTGAGACACCATTTTTTTCGATCGCCAGATCATCTTCATTTACTTTTTCATCAAATGTGAAACCATACTGGAATCCACTACAACCACCACCAGTGATATAGACTCTTAATTTAAGATTTGGATTTTCTTCTTCCGTTACTAAAGTTTTTACCTTGTTTGCAGCAGCATCAGTAAAATTAATGGGTAACGCATCGCTCATTTTATTCTCCTACTTTAAGTACTGATATATTATATACTCTTGAAAAAATAAAATACAAAATGAAAACATCAATTAGTTAAATTTGTAATAGCTTGCTTGAATTTAAGTTAATTTTATGAATAAATACGACAACAATTACTATAAAGAAGACCATAATTATGCTTAAAACATTTAAATCTGAAATACTTTACCGCGAAGCAATGGCTTTTATGCCAGGTGGTGTTAATTCACCTGTACGTGCTTTTAATGGAGTTGGTGGTACGCCATTATTTATAGAGAAAGCTAATGGTGCTTATATTTATGATGTTGATGAAAAAGCTTATATTGATTATGTCGGATCTTGGGGACCTATGATTTTAGGTCATAATGACCCTGATGTTGCCAATGCAGTTATTAACGCTGTTCGTAATGGTTTGAGTTATGGTGCGCCAACCGAAATCGAAACAAAAATGGCTAACCTAGTTACACAATTGATTCCATCAATAGAAATGTTACGTATGGTGAATTCCGGCACTGAGGCAACTATGAGTGCAATTCGCCTTGCACGAGGCTATACAGGACGTGACAAAATAATCAAATTTGAAGGTTGTTACCATGGACATGCTGACTATTTGCTTGTTAAAGCCGGTTCTGGCGCGCTCACTTTTGGACACCCTACTTCACCGGGTGTGCCTGAGGATTTTGTTAAACATACATTAGTTTGTGATTATAACGATTTAGAATCAGTAAAAAAACAATTTGAGCAATATCCTAATGAAATTGCTGCAATTATTATTGAACCTGTGGCAGGTAATATGAATTGTGTCCCAGCTAAAAAATCGTTCTTACAAGGATTAAGAAGCTTGTGTGATACTTACGGGGCTTTATTAATTATTGATGAGGTAATGACTGGGTTTAGAGTTGCACTTGGCGGAGCTCAAGAATATTATGATTTAGTTCCTGATTTGACTTGCTTAGGTAAGATTATAGGTGGCGGTATGCCTGTAGGTGCTTTTGGCGGGCGTGCTGAAATTATGCAACAATTAGCACCAACTGGACCAATTTATCAAGCAGGAACACTTTCAGGGAATCCTGTTGCTATGGCAGCGGGTTATGCCACGTTGACAAAGTTAATGGATGTTGGTATTTATTCAGAGTTAGAAGAAAAAACTGCCTCACTAGTTAATGGCCTATATGCAGAAGCAAAACGATATAATATTCCGTTTGTGGTTAATCATGCAGGAGGAATGTTTGGATTTTTCTTTACAAATGCTCTAGAAGTGAGCAGTTATAAGGATGTAATGAATTGTGATGTTGAATTATTCAAAAAATTCTATCATCATATGCTCGCCGAAGGGGTTTACTTTGCGCCTTCAGCTTTCGAAGCAGGTTTCATGTCACTTATGCACACAGATAAAGAAATCGATCATACGATTGATGCAGCTAGTCGTTTTTTTAAAAACATAAGTTAATTTGATAAAATATAGTAAATTATACCCATAGCGATTAAAATTTTAACTATTAACATAGGTAATAAATTTATGGTTAATCCTTTAAAAGAAGGTGAAAAAGCACCTCAATTTTCTCTGCCTGATCAGGATGGTGAGCTAATTAGTTCAAAAGATTTCAAAGGTCAGCGTATTTTGCTCTATTTCTATCCGAAAGCGATGACTCCTGGTTGTACAGTACAAGCTTGCAATTTACGAGACAGTGCTGACGATTTTAAGAAATATAATGTAGTTGTTATTGGTATTAGTACGGATAAACCTGAAAAGCTATCGCGTTTTGTTGATAAAGAATTGTTGAATTTTACGCTACTTTCAGATGAGGATCATAAAACCTCTGAAGCGTTTGGTGTTTGGGGCGAAAAAGAGTTTATGGGAAAAACTTATGACGGTATCCATCGTATAAGCTTTTTGATTGGTAAAGATGGTAAGATCGAGAAAGTCTTTGATGACTTCAAAACGACCAACCATCACACTGTGGTTTTAGATTATCTTAAGAACCATAGTTAACACTTCTAATTAAAGCAGATTATATTTTCATTAATCTGCTTTTTTTTCACTTTTAATATTATTAATCTCTTCAAGATTTGGCCAAGCATTTATAATCGCTTTAACTAAAGTTGCTAACGGTATAGCAAAAAATACGCCCCAAAATCCCCATAACCCGCCAAAAATGATAACAGCTACAATAATCACTAAAGGATGCAAGTTAAGTTTTTCAGAGAAAAGATAAGGAACCAATAAATTGCCATCAAGAGCCTGAATAAGGATATAAAAGAACATTAAATATCCAAATTGTGCAGTAACCCCCCATTGGAAAAGTGCAATTAGGACAATAGGGATACTTGAAATAATAATACCAATGTAAGGAATAAGCACTGAAACACCAACTAACACTGCTAACAATAATCCATAATCTAAACCAAAATACCAAAATGGAATATAGACACAGGCAGTTAAAATAATGATGTGTAAAACATTACCGACTATGTAATTAGATATTTGTTGATCCATCTCTGTAGCTACTTTGTTTAATATTGTTCGATTTTTTGGTAATATTTTCGAACAATATCCCCATATCTTAGATTTATCTTTCAATAAGAAAAACATAATAATCGGAACTAATACCGCATTTATAGCAACAGAAACTAAGCTAAACAGTGAGCTGATTGAAAACTGGAGCAATGAGTTACCTGTTTGCATGACTTTATTAGTTATACCTTGGAGTATTGAGTCAAATAGACCAACATCGATAAGCTCCGGATAATGTTCAGGCAATGATGTGATGAATTTATTAACAAAATTCAACATATTTGGAATATTTGTTATTAAACTAACACCTTGTTGCCAAATCAATGGTAACAAAATCATAATTCCGGTTAAGCCGACAAACATAAATACAAATAGTACAATAACAACAGCTAATGTGTGAGGAACTCTCTTTTGTTGTAAATACTTAACCGGTCTATCTAGTAGATAAGATAAAACGATAGCAATCAAAATAGGCAGTAAAATTTTATTGAAAAAATAGATGATAAAAAATAAAACAATGATAACAATCATTAACGAAACCACATGAGGATCGCTAAAGCGTTTTTTGTACCATTCAATAAACAATTTTAACATCTATAACTCCTTTTTGTAGTTTATTAATCTAACCTATTTTTTGAAACCACCCAAGATTCCTCGAGTAATTTGTCTTCCAATTTGATTTACCATCTGTCTGGTCGCACTTTTAGCAACACTTTGAACGATACCGTCATGCTGTCCACCTTTTGGGCCGGTTCTACCAAAAATAAGTGAACTTAAAAAGTCCATTATACCACCATGTTCCTCTTTATCAGATGGATTCTGATTGGAATCAGTTTCTATTGAATTTTGACTATTTTCAGTATTTATACTAAAACCCTGTTTAAGTTTTTCGTAGGCTGATTCGCGATCGATGGTTTTTGAATATTTATCATAAAAGCGAGATTTTTGAATAATCGTCAACTGTTTTTCTATATCCATAGGCCCCATTTTTGATTCTGGCGCTATTATCATTCCGCGTTGAACAATATTAGGGCGCCCCTTTTCATCTAGAAATGAAATTAAAGCCTCTCCTACCCCAAGCTCCATAATAGCTTTTTCAGTGTTAAAATTTGGGTTAGCTCGCATGGTTTGGGCTGCAACTTTGACTGCTTTTTGATCTTTAGGTGTAAATGCTCGTAATGCGTGCTGCACTCGATTACCCAATTGACCAAGGATAGTTTCTGGAATATCGGTTGGGCTTTGTGTAGCAAAATAAATCCCCACTCCTTTAGAGCGAATAAGGCGAACAACTTGTTCGATTTTTTCTAATAATGCGGGAGAAATATCATTAAAAAGTAAATGTGCTTCGTCAAAGAAAAATACAAGTTTTGGTTTATCAAGGTCACCTACTTCTGGTAAATGCTCGAACAGTTCTGATAATAACCAAAGTAAAAATACTGAATATAATTTTGGTGAATTATATAATTTACTGGCAGATAAAATATTAATAACACCACGACCATCAGCATTAGTTTGCATTAAATCATGTATATCAAACATCGGCTCACCTAGAAAGAATTCAGCACCTTGCTGTTCTAAAGTAAGCAATCCACGTTGAATAGCACCAATAGTTGATAAACTTATATTGCCATATTGGGTAGTAAATTTTTTAGCGTTATCACCAATAAATTGGATGAATGTTCTTAAATCCTTAAAGTCTAGTAATAATAATCCATTATCATCGGCAATTTTAAAAACTAATTGTAGAACGCCAGATTGAATGTCATTTAGATTTAATAATCGCCCTAATAATATAGGACCTATATCGGAAACTGTACTGCGAACGGGAATACCTTTTTCACCAAATACATCCCATATTTCTAAAGGAGAAGAATTAGGAAGCCAATCTTTTACACCAATACTTTCTAGCCGTGCTTTTAATTTTTCAGATAATAGGCCATTCTCCCCTAAACCGGTCAAATCACCTTTTACATCAGCAAGAAACACGGGTACACCAATCTGCGAGAATTTTTCCGCTATCTTTTGTAGGGTTACGGTCTTACCTGTACCTGTTGCACCGGTAATTAAACCATGGCGATTAGCCAACGATGCAAGGATGTATAAATCATTACCTTCACTTTTTGCAATAACGATCTTTTCATTCATAGACATCTCCCATTCAAAAATTGCTATTAAAACAATTGAGAATATTGTAAGCTGAATTATTGTTAACTGCTATTATTTTAATTAATCTTATAAGGAGGCTGTATGTTTCCAGAATACCGTGATTTAATCTCTAAACTAAAAAACTCAGATTTACATTTCCAAAAATTATTTGATGAGCACAATGAGCTCGATCAAAAAATTAAAAATATCGAGTCTGGTATTGCAATTGATACTTCGGAAACGATTGAAAGTCTAAAAAAACTGAAGCTAAAATTAAAAGATGAACTTTACGAAATTTTGAAAAAAGCTTCTAAATAACTCATCAAATATAAGCTTATAAAGCTTTATTGTGTTATAAAACCCCAAGCTGTGGGGTTTAATTTTTGCAAATCATTTATAGAAAGTTATTTATTAACTTTCTCTTGTTCTTTTTTCAGTTTGCGATGTTTGATTAGTGTAATTAAATTTTTGTGTGGGGTTTTCATTTTTTACTCCTCTTATTGTTATTTATAGGCTCCTTAAAAACATTTCTAAAAAGCTCGATTATTTATACAAATATTATTATCAATTATATTTATCAATATGTGTACTCATCACTACTATAACACACTAGTTCAATATTTATACTTCTTTAGTTAATGATGTAAGCAACATCGTCACTTACATCAATTTTGTTATTTTAGAACCATTGTCCAAAGCGTTTTATGTAAATCCTTTTCATTATTTGAGCAACCACACAGTAACTTAATAATGTTGCAACTAACCATGGAAAATAGGACCATGGTAATGGTTGAAGACCAATTAGGCTACCTATTGGTGAAAAAGGAATATAAATACCCACCGCCATAATTAGCATAGTCATTACTATTACTGGGAATGCCGCGGTACTTTGTATAAATGGTATTTTCTGAGTCCTTAGCATATGTACAACTAAAGTTTGTGATAACAATCCTTCGATAAACCAACCTGAGTGAAACAATGATTCAGCTGCAACACTATTAGCACCAAAAACAAACCACATCAATGCATATGTTGTTATGTCAAAAATAGAGGATGTTGGTCCAATCCAGATCATAAAACGTCCAATATTTTGTGCATCCCATTTACGAGGTTTTTGTAAAAACTCTTCATCCATCTTATCCCAAGGTAATGATAATTGTGAGATATCATATAATAAGTTTTGGATAAGCAAATGAATCGCAAGCATTGGTAAAAATGGTAGAAATGCACTAGCCACTAATACAGAGAAGATGTTACCAAAGTTAGAACTTGCGGTCATATTTAGGTATTTCATAATATTACCGAAAGTTTCGCGTCCGCAAATTACACCTTCTTCTAATACAAGTAAGCTTTTTTCAAGCAAAATGATATCAGCTGATTCTTTAGCGATATCAGTAGCGGTGTCCACTGAAATACCAACATCTGCATCTCTCAACGCTGGCGCATCATTAATACCATCACCTAAAAATCCAACAGTATGACCATTACTTTGTAACAATCTAATGATTCGAGATTTTTGTAATGGAGTCAACTTAGCGAAAATAGTGCGTTGCTCAATTTGCTCTTTTAACTCAGCGTCACTCATTTTTTCAATGTCGTTACCAAGTAAAGGTATACCCGGTTCTAAGCCAACTTCTCGGCATACTTTAATCGTGATGATTTCATTGTCACCAGTTAGAACTTTAACGCCAACGCCATGTTCATTCAATGCAGAAATAGCTTCATAAGCACTTTCTTTAGGTGGATCTAAGAAAGTCAAAAACCCACGAATGGCTAATGATTTTTCATCTTGGACACTATATTGAGCTTTAGTTTGTGATGCTGAAATATCTTTTACACCTACTGCTAACACTCTAAATCCATCTTTATTATAATTGTGTGCAAGTTCAATCAATGCTTGTTTACGATTTTCGTCTAACGGTAAATACTCGCCGTTTTCATAAACAAAATCTGAAATAGATAGCATTTCTTCAACTGCGCCTTTACAGATCATTAAATGATTTTCATCATTGCCTTGTACAACAACCGATAAACGACGGCGAACAAAATCAAATGGTAATTCATCAATTTTTTTATAAAGACCTACACCCACTTTTTTAACACTGGTTTTTTCTTCAGCAAAACGGATGATCGCTTTATCCATCAAGTTTTTCATTCCACTTTGATAGTAACTATTGAGCCAGGCCAGTTGTAAAACAGATGGATCAATCTGCCCATTAATGTCTAAGTGATGTTCTAAAATAATTTTATCTTGTGTTAAAGTACCTGTTTTATCAGTACATAAAATGTCCATCGCGCCAAAGTTTTGAATAGCATTCAAACGTTTTACCACAACTTTTCGTTTTGCCATGCCAACAGCACCTTTAGCTAGATTTGCACTAACAATCATCGGTAACATTTCAGGCGTCAAACCAACAGCAACAGCTAATGCAAATAATGTTGCTTCCCCCCAATCGCCTTTGGTAAATCCATTTATTAGTAATACAATCGGAACCATCACTAACATAAAGCGAATTAGTAACCAACTTACGCTATTTACACCGCGATCAAATGAGGTTTCGGCTCTTGAACCCACTATTGATTTTGCTAATGAACCAAAATGTGTATCAGCACCTGTTGCAACAACAATAGCTTTAGCTGTTCCACTCACTACATTGGTGCCCATAAAACAAATATTGTTTACATCAAGTACATTGTCCTTATCAATTTTTGAAGAATCTATCTCTTCTGTCGTTTTTTGCGATACCGCGCCTAAGGTGTCATATTTTTCAACTGGAATTGATTCACCGGTTAACACCGCTTGACTCACAAATAAATCTCGCGATTCGATTAAACGAATATCGGCAGGAATCATGTCCCCAGCTGATAAAAACACAATATCTCCAGGAACGATATCGCTTAAAGGAACTTCAATATGCTCAGTTGGCATATTTTTATTACGACGGCGTAGAACTGTGGCTGTAGTTCGGATCATTGACTTTAATGCTTCAGCAGCTTTATTTGAACGAAACTCCTGCCAAAAACGCAATAATCCACTAAGTGTTACCATGGTTAAAATGATAATAATTCCAGTTAGATCTGTCTCTTCACCGTTTTGTAATGGCAACCAGTAATCAGTAAAAAAACTTACCAGTGCTAATATTAATAGTACAAATATAAATGGGTTCTTAAAAGCTAAAAGTAACTGAACAAAAGCTGATGGCACTTTTTCTCGAGCCACTTCATTTTTACCATACTGTTCCAATCGAGATTTTACATTTTCTTGAGTTAACCCCGAAAGACTTGATTGAAATTTAGACAAAATGCTATCTAAGCTATTCTGAGCTTCTTCAAGTGCTTTTATGTTTAAAGTATTATCTGTCTTTACTTGAGATGTTTTTTTAATCATAGTTTGTACCTATCTATTTTTCAGGCAAAAGGAACCCGCTCTTAGTTAACGTTAAACTAGGAGTTATTAAGTTCTTATCGACTAAAATTTAAACGTAAAGCAATAACTAACCATTGCAGTTAAGGCTTAACATGAAATAAAAATATTAAAAATAATATTAATTAAAAGTTAGATACAACTAGGTGGCTCTAAATGCTTATCTGTCAGATATAACACTCGCAAAAGTGCTTTATGAGCACAAAGGTATTTTGAATTTGTGTGATAGCGTGTAGAAAACTGCATATCGTTCACCGTTACCGTTTTTATCAATTTCGGCTTGTGAACTGAAAAAATAACTATTTAGACAGGTTCATTAACCGATAATGATGTGTTTGAATTTATCTCCCCATAGTTTGGGGTGACCCGATTGACTGTCCATATTTCTCCTGTAAATTGAACTCATCACTTTGTATTTCAACTTTTCTTAAACCTCATTTTTAACCATCTCTTATCGTTAAAAAAGTAAGAAAAGCTCAAAGGCGAGCATTTTATACGCTTTTGCATTCAAGAAGTCAACCGATTACTTGTAATAAAGTTGCAATTGATTAAAAACACCACTACTAGGATGATGAAATGTAGAATTAATACCCGTTTTACATAATATCAGTTACAATTAACCAATTGTTAACAACACTGGTTAAATTGGATGGATATTACTCAATTGTTGCAAGATAATTGGTTTAATTTATTTATTATCTTCGCTCTATCAATTATTGGCTTTATTTATAAAAGAAACACACCTAATAATTACTTTGACAATATTATTAGATATACAGATATATTAGAAAAAGTACCTCAACCTAGTTATCAAAAAGATTATTTAAACAATATCAAGAAAAAACTGATTTGGGAAAAAGTTTGTTTTTATAAACCAGGCAATATTAACAAAGAAAGAATTGCTATTTCTGTTGTTAATGCAGATATTCATAATGTTATTGAATTGAGTCAATTAAATCAATTAACTCAATATTTCGGTATTGAAAAAAACCGTATTACATTTCTTAGACCTTTTTTAATTAAAGACGTGATTTTAACTGCTGCTGTTAGTCTATTTACCTTTTTTATGGTTATATATAATCTCCATACTATTTTCAAATCAGAATGGATTATTAATGTCATTATTTCTGTATTGACGATTTTTGTTCTAATAATCATTATTGCGCAATTTGCTAAAGGACCATTAAAAAGATTAAATAGTTACCGCATCCTTTTAAAGGATAAACAATTTTTAACTAGAGCAAATAAAGTATTTGCTAAAATCCTCGATGAAAATAGACCAATTGATACACTCTCTAAAGAAATTGACAAAAAAGAGTCTACGGATTTAGGAGAATAATTATTATTTAGATTTTATTATTAGACAGGACAATAAATAATAAAAAAACTATTTATTGTCCTTTTGGTAATAGAAATTTATGATTGAATTTTCAATCTTGAATTTTTTAACTGTTCAACTAATGTAAGCAAAGACGAATTTAATTGATACATAAATTGTTGATAACTGAATTCTTTTTTACTAATTTCCTCAAGCTGTAACTCCCAATGTGCAGTCATATCTGGCATTGAAACACTTTCCGGTAATGATAAAATCAAATTTTGGCCTACCTTCGTTGAACGAATTGATTTACCTTGACGCGTTAAAAATTGACGTTTAAATAAAAGCTCAATAATACCAGCTCTTGTTGCCTCAGTACCTAATCCATCAGTTTCGCGTAATATTTTTTTTATCTCAGGATCTTTAACAAATCTAGCTATACCTGTCATTGCAGAAAGTAAAGTCGCATCCGTAAATGGTCTTGGAGGTTGAGTTTCTTTACTAAGTAATTCGGTATCAATACATAGGACTGATTCGCCTTTTTTAACTAACTTAGTTAATAAACCATTATTCTCACTATTATCGGTATCGTTCTCTGCTTGATAATTTTTACTTCTAAACAGTACTTTCCAGCCTTCGTCCAACATTTGATTGGCTTTAGAGATAAATTTACCACCATTGATATCAACATCAATCTGTAACTCAGCATATTTATAAGCTGGATAAAATTGTGCTAAGTATTGTGTAGCAATCACTTGATAGACGGCTAACTCATTACTAGATAAACTTTCGGTTCTCACTTTACGCAATGTTGGAATAATAGCGTGGTGAGCCTCAACTTTTTTATCATTCCAAGCTTTGGAACGTAAAGTGAAATCAGCATTATTAATTGCAAATTGTAACGCAGAACAATTGTTTTCAATCGCAGATTTTACACCATTAATTTGTGTTAAGTGCTCTTCCGGCAAAAAACGGCAATCTGAACGAGGATAGGTAATTAATTTATGTTTTTCATATAATGATTGGCAAATATCAAGTACATCTTGTGCACTTAGACCATTTCGTTTTGCCATTTCAATTTGTAAAGCAGATAAATTAAATGGCATAGGTGGTGCAAGTTCTTTCTTTTTATTACTTACTTTATCAATAGTACCTGTCTGATCTTTAATTCGTTGACAAACGTTTTCTGCTAAACCTTTAACTAAAACTCTGCCCTCTTCATCTTGATAAGGTTCACATGCCTCGCTTGGTTGCCATTTGGCCTTGAAGGTTTCGTTATCCTTGGTTTGTAATATGGCATAAACTTCATAAAATGGTTTAGGAACAAATTGCGCTATCTCTAAATCTCGTCTAACCACTAATCCTAAAATCGGTGTTTGTACGCGCCCAATAGAAAGTACACCACGATAACCGCTTCGTTGCCCCACAAGAGTACAAACACGACTCATATTCATCCCATATAACCAATCAGCTCTTGCTCTTGCTAAAGCAGAAGTAGATAATGGGATAAAATCTTGATTACTACGTAATTGCTCAAGTGATTTTTCAACAGCGCTAGCATTCAAATCGCTGATTAAACAACGTTGAATACTTTTCCGCTTTTCTGGTGGTAACTGGCAATAGTTAAGTACTTCATCAACTAATAATTGCCCTTCTCTATCTGGGTCACCCGCATGTACAATTTGTTCAGCTGATTTAATCAATTCAACTAAGGTGTTAAATTGTTTTTCGGTACTATTTTTGGGTATCAATATCCATTTTGCAGGAACAATGGGTAGATCGTCTAAAACCCATTTTTTATAGCGTTCATCATATATTTCAGGTGTTGCTTGTTCTAATAAGTGCCCAATACACCAGCTAACAATATCACCATTACTGGCTTTGATAAATCCATTTCCCTTTTGGTGGGGTTTAGGCAAAACATCAGCAATAGCTCTAGCTAAGCTCGGTTTTTCGGCAATAAATAGACGATAAGGTTCTTTAGATTGCATAATAATTAGTGTTAATCATAAATTCCAAACGACATAAGCATTATAGGGTTGATTTAAAATATAACCCAACTCAGTAGCAAGCTTTAAAGAGGGCTTGTTGTGAGCATCCCAGTTAGGTGTTATTTGACGATCTAGGCAAGCTAAAATTAACTTTGCCGAACTAATCAATGCAAGTCCTTTTCGCCTTTCCTCAACTATTGTATCGACTTCAATGTCGATACTATTATTATATGCTAAATAAGATGATGCACCAGAAACAATAACATTATCTTTTAAAATAATAAATCCCAATCCTGATTTTTCAAAATCCAAGTATGAATTAAAGTTTTTACACAAGTCTTTAGCCCATTCAAGATTGAGAATTTGCTGATAATACTTTTCATCAATAGCTTTTAATTGATAGTTTTCAGGTAATTTTGAGATAATTAATTGTAGTTTCTGAATATCAAATTCTGTAGGAGTATAAAAACTATAACGTGTAATTTTTTCATAATTGTTGCGATATACATTTTCAATTAAATTTTGCCAAGTTTTATCAATAGGGATAAGAATTGCATAATCATCACTATATACTTTTGGAATATAGTGAAGCATTTGCTGGTTTGGTTGACCTGCTAAAAAAAAGAAGCAACCAAGATTAATTGCTACTGATGTAGGCCGCAATAAATCATCAGCATATGCAAAACCGATATTTCCTTCCCAATAAGCTTGAATAATTGTTTGAGTTGTACTTTGAAATAATGATTCAATATCTTTTTTATTAATAATTTTATCAAAATACATCAATATATTTCCTTTTTCATATTTAAGCTTAATTTTTTACCACCATTTTTTTAGCTTAAGCCATACCACTGAAAGTATACTGATCAGAATTAATAGTAATATTAACCCAATAAATGACCACTCTTTTTCATTGAACGGAATGCCGGCCAAATTAACACCAAGCAAACTAGTGATAAAAGTAATTGGTGTAAAAATGATGGTAAACAAGGACATTAAATAAATACGTTTATTGGTCGATTCGGCCAAAATGCTATTAATTTGTTCCATAACGGAACCAATTCTAATCAAACAACTATCAATTTCAGAGACATAGTGATTTTGTTGGCTAGAAATGTCATGCAATCGCTGGCGATCATTGTCATCAATCCAAGATATTCTTTCAGTCGAAATTTTGACAAATATATCGCGCTGTGGGGAAAGTAAACGACGTAATATAAAAAGTTGTTTACGAACTCTTCCAATTTCCTTGTGAGAAAAAATCCGTTGATTTAATAATAGATCTTCCAATTTGATGATTTTATTGTGAACCCCATCAAAAGATAAATTAACTTGATCACAAATTAATTCAGAAAGTTGAATTAGCCAATCAGCAACATCTACAGGGCCAATACCTTTTTCTAAATTTTCTTTTAATTTGATGATGGCATCAATTTTTTGGTGCCTAGTTGATATTATAAAATTATCAGTTATATAAAATCGGAAAGTGACGATAGGATCAGGTAGCTCATTAGGTGTAAAATTAACACCTTTAAGTACGACTAAAATGCCTGTATCAAAGCGAATTTCTTTAGGAAACTGATTGGGTTTAATCAATTCATTTTTGACAAGATCTGGAATTAAATTTGTTTGGTTAATCCAATTGATTGTTTCGCTTTTAGCAAAATCAAGATGTATCCAATAAGGTTGTGAAATTGAAGCTTCACTTTTATCATTTAAAGGGTTGGCTTTGCCCTTCCCATCCAATTGACAACTAAAGACAGGGTGTGCTGCAAGTAGATCTGAAACCAGAATAGAATTATTACTATTTTCGTTAATCATCATCAGCCCCAATTGTTAAGTTTGCTTAATTATATACTCATTTTGAACGAAAATGGAGCGGATGATATTAGATTTATCCTTTAGGGATTTAAATAGATTTGAGGTATTGATGAATGTTTAGGGTGATTATAAACACCTAATTCAACACCATACCATCGATTGATATTTTCAACAGTTAATACTTCAGATGGTACGCCTTGTTCTACAATTTTTCCTTGGTTAACAAGAATAATTTTATCAGCATACAAAGCAGCTAAATTGAGATCATGTAAGATGCAACATACAGCCAATTTCTGTTTAATAGCTAACTGCTTTAATAATCTTAAAGTATGTTGTTGATGATAAAGATCAAGTGCAGAGGTAGGTTCATCTAAAAATAATAATTTTTCATTAGATTGCGGTTGCCACAATTGAGCTAAGACTCTAGCTAATTGAACTCTTTGCTGTTCTCCTCCGGATAAACCTCTATAATCTCGGTCAGCAAATTGTAAACAATCAGTTTGTACCATCACTTCGTGAATTGATTCATCAAAATGTATTTTGCCATAAGGAGCTCGTCCCATTGCTATTACTTCTTTTACTTTAAAAGGAAAAGTAAGTTGGCTTTGTTGAAGCATAACTGTTCTTATTTTTGCTAATTGTTTTTGTGGCCACTGTGATAATGGTTTATCTAATAGATAACATTCACCAGATAATGGTTTTTGATAACCTGTTAGTAAACGCAATAAAGTGGACTTACCTGCGCCATTAGGACCAATGATAATTACAATTTCGCCTGAATTTATTGATAAAGATACATCATTAATTATCATTCGACGACCATAACCAAATGTTAAATTTTTAGCGGTTAACACAATAAATCTCCATCAGTTATTTATGTCTCAGAATAAGCCAAAGAAAATACGGACCACCAATTAGGCTGGTTAAAAGACCGACAGGAATTTCAGTTGGAGCAACTAATGTTCTAGCTAAAGTATCAGCTAATAAAAGTAAACAAGCACCACCTAATGCAGAGCCAGGTATTAGCCATTTATGGTTTGCACCGACTTGTAAACGAATCATGTGAGGTACAACTAATCCAACAAAAGCAATAATGCCACTCACTGCAACAGAAGTACCAATCAGTACAGCACTAAGTAATAATAGATAGCGTTTAGTGCGTTCAACATTGATACCTAAATAATGAGCATCTTCATCCCCCAGCTGTAATATGTTGAGATGATGAGCAAGTTTAATAACACATAATAACGTAGGTAAAATTAATGAAATGGATACAATGACCAAGTCCCAAGAGCCTTTTCCTAAATGTCCCATTGACCATAACGAAAGTTGACGTAATTGTGATTCATCACTAATGTAACTGAGTCCTCCCAATATTGAGCCAATGATGGCATTAATTGCGACCCCTAACAAAATCATTTTAGCTAAATTACATTGTTCATTAAGACTATAGAGGTATATAAGAATACAGATAGATAAACTACCAGCAAATGCAGCAATCATTTTTCCATAAAGCATCATAATCGGAGGAAAAACGGCAGGAAATAATATCGTTATACCTACCATTAGGCTTGCACCACTACTAATACCTAATAAACCAGGATCAGCTAAAGGGTTTCTGAATAATCCTTGCATAACAGCGCCAGCACTAGCTAATGCCATACCAACTACTACTGCGAGTATAATTCTAGGTAATCGAATATTGAACCAAATATTCCATAAAGGATCATTGAATGACATACTCATTAATTGATTAAAAGAAAGTTTTAATGCGCCTGAGTTTGCCGAATAGACAATTAAAATTAATAGTAAAGCAAATAATCCCAATAACAATAATTGTTGACTAGATTTTCGCACCGATTAACCTCATATTTTTAATACTAATAACTCACCGCTAAGCTTGGGTCAACAACACTATATGCTCGGTTATCAAATTGTTGATTAGCAATTTTATCAATGATTATTCTGGCTAATTCTTTGCGATATACAAAACCATGAACTTCCTTAGCGAAATAACATTCACCGCGATTGGTTGTTTCTCCATCTCGTAAACCACCTGGTCTTAAGATCACATAATTTAATGAGCTGGTTTGTAACCAAATTTCAGCTAGTGATTTTTCTCGAACCGCATTACCAAATGCTTGCTTAGCTCGTAAGGATAATGTTGACCATGAATCACCACAACCAAGCGAGGTCACTAATATCATTTGTTTAATTTCAACCTGTTCTGCGCAATCAATGATAATGCGCTGAGCAATGTAATTACCCGTTTCTCCACCTAAAGTTGAAATTACTGTCGCGTCACTACCGTTTTGTTGACATATCTGTTTCACTAATTCAACGTCAGTTGCATCGCCAACATGAGTTTCAATACCTTGTTCAGATAATTGTTTTGCAAAATCGGCATCACGAACTAATACAATACAACGCCACTCAGGGTGGCATTGTTTGATTAATTGAGATACTTGATAACCAGTTCCTAGCTTTGAACTTACACCAAAAATAATTACTGTTTTCATTTTATTGTTTCTTAAAATTAATTGATTTTTTTTGCTAAAGCTCTAAATTTTTCAAGTTGTTCTGCTTTTAATTGATGTTTTTCATCACGCCCAACAAAAATTTTAAACATTGATTGACCTAAATGATTAAGGAATATAATAGAAGCAGTCGACATTTTCATAAATTTTCTTTCAATAAATGCAATATATTGGCAATGTTCTGCTTTTATGTGACCACTTAACCCTTTTTGATGGCGTAAGTTAAAGTATTTTTGGCTATGAGTTCCAGGAGGCAATTCACCTGAAATTTCAGCAATAATGTCACCAGTATGAACTAAAAACAATACGTCACCCCAAGTTGTTACTTCTTCCCAAATTGTATCAAAGTTACTTCCATCTACGATTTTTGCATCAGGTATTGCTTGGATCACTTGCGTCATAGTGACTTTATGATCTTGGGCAATTTTCTCTAGTAATTCTTCAGGGTTAGATTGCATATAAGTTGCAAGATTACTTAAAAGGGTTTGTTTATCTGCCATAGTAATTTCCTTTAATTTTTTGTTTTTACTTGGATGTTTTGCATATGTGGGTGAGATTTAGGCATACCATTACCTTGTTGCATGGCTTGTCTAGCTTGTGCCATCTTCTTTTGTAATTCAATATGCTCAGGATTATTAAGCTGTAGTAAAAGCTGTTGCAAAGCTTGTACAATATTACTTGACCAAAAACGTCCCGATAAAGTCAATCGTAAACAACGATCTTCATTTTGTAGTAATCCTACTTCATGCCATTGCTTGATTAATGGATCAAATAATTCAGCTTGATTGGTAAGTTGCGTTAGATCAACACGCCCTTTTTCTATACCTGCTTGTAATTTATGCAGCCAGTCACCGAGTAATGGTTTACCGGTTAACATCATTAGGGGCTTTTTACCTTGATCTAATAAGGCATAATATTGATTTAAATCACGATGGATCATATATGATTGCCCGTCTAGCTTTCCACCAGCACAAGAACCAAATCCAAAAAAGTGTGAGCCTTGTTTGATTAAAAAATTGTATAAATTCCGTTCACGACTCGTTTTAGCCCAATGAGCATTGGTTAAATGAGTCCATCCCTGTCTATCTAAATATTTAGCTCCTTGATGATAAAAATCGCACTTATCAGTTACTGTTGGAATCTCTATTCTTTTATTTTCAACACCTTTAGCTAATGGAGTTGTTGGTAAAAGATTTAAGGAGTAAAGATCAATCCCGTCGAGAGGCAATTGATCGGCGATTTCTAAATCTCTTTGCCAAGTAACTGGAGTTTGATTAGGTAGTCCAAACATAAGGTCACAAACTAAAGCAACACTATCTCGTGCAGCAATACGTTCAAAACTTTTAATAATTTCCTTTTCAGAAGACTGGCGTCCTAATCGCTGTCTAATTTCGGTATTAAAGGTTTGAATACCTATCGAAAAACGGTTTGCCCCAGCCTCAATGTAACTATCAATTTTATCCTCATCGAAATCAGAAATTCGCCCTTCTACAGTAATTTCGCAGTCAGGTGCTAGAGGAGCATGTTTTTTTAGATAATTTATTACACGAGCTAATTGTCCTGCAGCTAAAGCTGAAGGTGTTCCACCTCCAAAATAAATAGCATGAATTGGCGCAGACTGCATCGCTTTATTGTTAATTTCTAGGGATATCTCTTGTAATAAGTAATCAATATAAGTGTTGGTATCAAATTTACGCAAAGGATTTTGATAAAATCCACAAAATTGACAATGAATATCACAAAAAGGAATATGTATATAAATTAGACGTTTTCGTCCAGATAGATCTGAATTTTGAACAATACTCCATTGTTGTTCCAATTCTTGAGGTGATACTGGTAAACTTGCTTGTAAAGGCATTACTGCCCAACGATCTTTAAAAGGTAAAACTGAGTTTGAAGCGTAAAACGCACTTACATCAAATGATTTCATAACATCCATTCATAAAAATAATCTCGGTGAATTAAATAATAATTATTATCATTTATCAATATTTTTTTAATTATTTTCTTATTTATCTATTTAAATCTGATTATTTTTTAAAATTTATGCTCAGTTCTGATGAATCCCCTAATGATTTTTATCAAAATCATTAAGTTAAGGTAGATACACATCTTGTCATATGATCAAATGGTTTCGCCAAAAATCAATAATCAGACAACAAAATGTGCGAACTCGATATTTTACACGACTCTCTTTACCAATTCTGCCCCGAATTACACTTAAAACGACTCAACAGCTTAACGTTGGCTTGCCACGCCTTACTTGACTGTAAAACTCTCACTCTTACCGAACTTGGCCGTAACCTGCCAACCAAAGCGAGAACAAAACATAACATCAAACGAATCGACCGATTGTTAGGTAATCGTCACCTCCACAAAGAGCGACTCGCTGTATACCGTTGGCATGCTAGCTTTATCTGTTCGGGCAATACGATGCCCATTGTACTTGTTGACTGGTCTGATATCCGTGAGCAAAAACGGCTTATGGTATTGCGAGCTTCAGTCGCACTACACGGTCGTTCTGTTACTCTTTATGAGAAAGCGTTCCCGCTTTCAGAGCAATGTT